>CAZGCG010000472.1:0-2661 GCA_964524205.1 uncultured Sphingobacterium sp.
CTTCAGATTTTTCTTGGAATATTAAAGGCAGGAATTATAGCTAACTATTTCCCTTCTTCGGTAATTGAGGGTATGCTGGCCGCTATTGGTGTGATACTTATTTTGAAACAAATTCCACACGCTGTAGGCTTTGATTCGGATTTTGAAGGTGATGAAAGCTTCATGCAGCTTAATCATGAAAATACTTTTTCGGCCCTGCTTTCTTCACTTGATATGATAAGTTATGGTGCTGTAATCATCAGTACTTTATCATTATTAATTATGATTTACTGGCCCGGAATTAAGAAGTTAAGTGCAATTCCCGCAGCAATTCTTGTTGTTGTTCTTGGAATTGTGCTAAACATTGTGTTCCAGAATACCGGGCTTGCTCTGAGTCCTGAGCAGTTGGTAACTATTCCTGTTGTTAATTCTTATAATGAATTTATGGCTTTGTTTGTATTTCCTGATTTTAATCAGATTGGAAATAAGGAAGTATGGACCGTGGCAGTAACAATTGCGATTGTGGCCAGTATCGAAACGCTCTTGAGTATTGAAGCCGTTGATAAAATGGATCCATATAAAAGGGTATCTCCAACAAACAGAGAGTTAGTAGCTCAGGGGGTAGGTAATATGGCTAGTGGTATGCTTGGTGGACTACCTATGACTTCGGTAATCGTCCGGTCTTCGGTGAATGTGAACTCAGGAGGTAAGACAAAGATGGGGGCTATCTATCATGGTTTCTGGTTATTACTTTCACTGCTCTTTATTCCGTTTTTGCTTAATAAAATCCCTTTAGCCAGTTTGGCGGCTATTCTATTGATTACAGGTTATAAACTTGCTAAATTGAGTTTATTTCAGAAGATGTGGAAAAATGGAAAAGATCAGTTTATACCTTTTGTGGTTACAGTACTTGCCGTTGTATTTACCGATTTACTGAAAGGGGTAGCAATTGGGATGATGATAGGGATATTTTACATTCTGAGAACGAATCTCCGGAATTCTTATTTCTATAAGATTGAAAAGAATGGAGAAAAGAATGTGATCAGGATTAAACTGGCGCAGGAGGTCTCATTCTTAAATAAAGCTGCTATTCAGCAAACCCTTATGAAATTGCCAAAGGAATCACATGTCATAATTGATGGTTCTGATTCATTGTTTATTGATAAAGATGTAATCGAGATTATCCATAATTTCAAACACAATGCCTTTTCAAAAGGGACCATAGTTGAAATATTAAATATACGTGATCATTATGATGTTCCGAATACCAAAGAATTTGTACAAAAAATAGAAAAGATTAATTAAAATGCCTAATATTCGGGATACTAAAGAACAGTCAGAAGAAATGTCAGAGAACAGGATCGAAAGGCAAAAACGGGCTTATGAAGAACTACTTCAGGGGAATCGTGATTGGGTGGAAATGGAAACTGCAAAAGACCCTGAATACTTTGCTAAGTTGGCCGCCGGACAGGAGCCTGATGTCTTGTGGATAGGATGTTCGGATAGCCGGGTACCTGCAAATGAGGTTACCAATACAAAGCCGGGTCAGGTTTTTGTGCACCGTAACATAGCAAACGTCTGTGTTCACTCGGATATGAATATGCTGAGTGTACTCGATTATGCGGTTAATGTGTTGAAAGTAAAACATGTTATTATAGCTGGACACTATGGTTGTGGGGGTATAGCCGCCGCATTGAGTAATAAACAATTCGGTCTTATTGATAACTGGCTCAGGCATATCAAAGATGTTTACCGCTTACATAGTAATGAACTGGACAGGATTACAGATGAGAATGTCAAGCTGAATCGTCTGGTTGAATTAAATGTAATCGAGCAGGTTTACAACCTCTGTAAGACTACAATTGTTCAGAACGCCTGGCGTGAACGTGAGGATCTGGAGATACATGGCTGGGTAATTGACCTGAGTTCGGGACTTGTTAAGGATCTTCAGGTTACCGCTAAATCGAGCGAAAACCTCGGAAAAGTATTCAAGCTGGATGAGTCGAAAGTGAAGTAATTATTTAATTTATATTATCGCGAATTCGACATAAAGAACGTCAAACAATAAGGTTATAATTGGTCAGATAAGGCTCTGGAGCCACAATGATTTGTTTTTTGAAACCAATTCCTGTGTTTTATAGGCTGGTTCAGCCCTTTCCTCCGGAGTAGTTCCGGCAAGAAATCACATTCTACATCAAATTACCAATAGCCGGAAGCTACTCCCTCCGGCAAGGTTTATTTTACCCGGAGCAGTATTTCATGGGGACGGGCAGCCCGGCAAAAGGACCATTTGCCATTTGAAATAAACCTGGGTGGCAGCTCTGGCTTTTTTGCAATACTGAATTTCATGATATCTTTCAGATCTGCTGCAAAAAACCAGGGCAGAACACGGGACTGGCAGGGCCGAAGAGGCACAGGCCCTGCTTTCCAAAACAAATAAAATCTTCAATCCAAACTTACCTCAACAAGATTTTAGGTCGGCTTTATATTAAATTAACATGAACTTGACATAATATTTAAAAACCACATACCTGCCTGCCGGCAGGCAGGGAAACATAGTTTTTATAGCTTCTAACCCAGAATTTAGACACATATAGCTTGAAGCTATATGATTTACAATCTGGGTTTTCTTTAAAGCATTATAAATTCAATCTATGTGGTTAAATATTAACCTTTAGATAG
>CAZGCG010000473.1:0-2637 GCA_964524205.1 uncultured Sphingobacterium sp.
GGAAATAATAGGTTAATCCCAGAGATGAGCCTTGCGCACTCACTTTATCCGAAGCGTTGGTATATAATTGATAAGCCTGTCTTTGTCCGTTCAGAATATCCATAGCGGCAGCAGGATTAGCTGTGCCGTCAGCACCTAATACCGGACTTGTGGGACTGATTACCACCTGATTCAGAATGAAGTCTTCGTAATTGCTGTAATAATAGTTGATATCAATAAAGAGCTTCTCACTGATAAGTCCTTTATAACCAATCTCATAACTTTCAATCTGCTCAGGTTTGATATAAGCCACATTAGACTTTTGAAGCAGGTGCTTATTATTGGCGATAGCTGTTGGAGGAGGAGTTCCTGATCCGACAGCAGCACCAAAGGCAGCACCAAATGCACCTACAGAACTTGCAGTATATGAATTACTGTAAGCCGGTAAACCTGCACTGTTTTCAGGGGTTCCTCCAAGGATGGTGATCGGGCCTACAAATAATTTGATATACTGGTCAACAGGTGTAGGATTCCTGAATCCGGTTTGAAATGAAGCCCGGAAATTATGATTCTTTACCGGAGAGAAAACGGCAGAAACTCTTGGCGTAAAACTTCCCTTAAAGTTTTCATTCTTGTCATAACGAGCAGAAGCAACCAGCTTAAACTTATCCTCGAAAAGCAGTTTGGACAGTTGCAGGAATGCGCCGTATTCGCTGATTGTTATTTGCTTATTCTTATCGTCGAGCAGGGTTCCGTTGGTAAACATATCGAACTTGCGGAGATTACCTCCGGCAAGTACATCCATAAATTTAACCGCCTTGCTGAAATCATATTGTCCTTCGGCATGATACAGTTTACTATTACTGAATATTCCGGCTCCCGTAAGACCCTGTATCGCCTGATATTTATCTTTCATGGCCTCGAATTCAGCAGTGCCGGGTAAAAACCTGCCCTGATCGGCAAATCCACGGGCTATGGTGTGATTATTTGCCGTAATTCCGGTGATATTCCCTTTATATGCTGCTTCATAACGTGAAAACCAGGTCGCATCGGCCACATTCGGACTTACTTTATTCCCGTTTAAATCCTGAACCCATTCCTGATTCACTTTTTGTCCGAGAGTACGCGGGTTATAAGAATCATGAGAGTTCTCTATCGTGGTATATGCCCTGATAAAGAACTGACTACCTTTTAGTTCCACTCTGTGTTGCTGCAGGGTGAAATTATTGATCGAAAAGCGGCTGCTGCCGGTATAATTTGCAGTACCCTGTCCAAAATTATACTGGTAAATCGCTTCAAGGTTATCGGAAAGGCGATAATGCAGGGCAGCATTCATCTTCAGATTATCAACCTTATAATCTGTTAAATAACGCTCCTCATATCCGGTTCTTGAAACACGGCCGATTCCGGTAATAGTTTGAGCAATTTCATCCCCGTAAATATTCAGGCCATTCCTTCCGGGATTTGATGCGCCGCGCAATGCCACCGGAGTATTCTGGTCAATATCATTGTAATTGGTTGCATACCAATCCAATCCTTTGAAATAAGAAACATTGGTTTTGAATGCAAACTTATTGTTGAAAGCCTTTGCATAGCGCATGGTCAGATCATACAATGCTGCCGCATCTGTATAGGTATCATTCACGTGGTTAACGCCCAATTTGGTTTGAACACTTAAACCCTGATATTGAAATGGGTCTTTACTTTTCATCATCAGAACCCCGTTAAATGCTACCGGTCCGTAAAGAGCCGACGCTGCTCCGGGAATCAGCTCTGCACTTTCGGCATCGAGATCCGAAAGTCCAAACAGGTTACCTACAGAAAAGTTTAATCCGGGAGTCTGATTATCCACTCCATCTACCAGCTGAAGAAAACGTCCGGTTCCGATCCCCCCGAATCCTCGGGTATTGATGGATTTAAAGTTCAGTCCGCTGGTGACCACATCCAGTGATTTCAGTGATTGCAATCCTTCATAAAAACTGATGGAGGGGGTTTCCCTGATAGATCTGAGATCCATTTTCTCGACCGTTACCGGAGATTGCATAATGTTCTCTTCTACTCTTGAAGCTGAGACGACCACTTCATCCATTTGAGTTGCTGCAGGTGACAGAGCCAACTTGATCTTGTCCGAAAACTCATTGATTATGATCTCCTGGCGCACATAACCAAGTCCGGAAACGATTAATGTAATTGGTAAAGGCAATTTTGTGCTTACTTGAAATTTACCTTCTCCATCAGTAATGGTACCGGCTAGCAGGCCTTTAATAGTGATACTTGCACCGGAGATCGGCTTTTTACTTTCATTATCGGTAATCGTTCCTGATGCAGTTCCGGTTTGAGAAAAGGCCGAAAACGGGATAAATAAAGCAATGAACAGGATATATAGTAAGCTTGTTTTCATAAAATTTGATTTTAAGGTTTTTTAATTAAGTGCGGGGATCTGAGATATCCCTGTTGAACAATTTTGTTTCCCAAGGTTTGGTAGTATGCAGGGTCATTTGGGGTAATGCTGGCTAAGCCATCCACATATTTATTGTACAGGCAAAATAGAGCGGCAATCAAGACAGTATCGTGAATTTCAAGATCTGTTGCTCCAAGGGATTTTGCTTTTTCAATACTAGATGGACTAACTCTTTTGCCGGAGATCTGAACGTTCTT
>CAZGCG010000474.1:0-2628 GCA_964524205.1 uncultured Sphingobacterium sp.
CCATCCCGGCAAGCAGTGCAAATAAAATTTTTGAGTTATCTTTCATGGTTGGTTAACATTACAGTATAAATGTTTGTTTTTGCAATTCTATCAATATACTTCTAAAAATTATTCATTTCCACCCGATCTCAGTTTTTCAAGTCTTTCTGTCGCCAGTTTGCTTGTTTCATAAATCCGGATAGTTAACATAAAGTACGATAATAATAACGGACCAAATACGAGTCCTAGTATACCAAATATAGGTATACCAATAATCACGCCAACTACTGTTATGATTGGATGTGTGTTTGAAATCCCTTTAGCAATGATCAAACGCAAAACATTATCAATATTAGTAATCACTATAAAGCCAAAAAGAAGGATTCCCCAGCCAGCGGTATCATTTCCATTGGCTAATTCAATTATTGCCGCCGGAACAAATACAAGCGGCGCTCCAATGGCAGGAAGAAAACAGAGAAATGTGGCTATTACCCCCCAAAAGATGGGATCACTGATTCCAAACATAAAGAATGAAATACTTAAAAGCGAGCCTTGAACGATGGCAATATAACCTTGACCGAGAACATTGGAGTAGGTATTATTCTTTAATTCCTCTGCGAATTTTAAAGCATTCTGTTCCCGGAAAGGAGCATATTTCAGCAAGCCTGCTTCAAATTCCTTTCTTTGTACCATCATAAAATATAACAGAAAATACATAATTACCAGACCCAGAATAATGTTAAAAGCACCACTAATCAGCGATGGAAATAATTCTGTGGCAAATTGACTGAGTTTTGCCATCCCTTTATCGAGCAGGTGTGGCTGGTCTAATTTTGAACCAATGAAATCGTCAATCCTTTGCATAATGACCATCATTCGCATTGGATCAGCCTGAAATTCAGTGATCTTATCAATAACCATCAGGCTGAGCATTAAAAACGGAAGCACGATTACCAGGAGTGATAGCAGGATCATTAGCGTTGCAGCTATCCGATCTTTTACCTTATATTTTTCAACCAGTAAATTGTAAACCGGAAGGAGAAGAGTATAAAGTACAATGGTACTGAGTAAGGTGCCGGCTATTGTTCTAAGGCTATATAATACGAAACATCCTAAAATGATGAGGATGGCCAGGACTATGTCATTTCTTTGCTTATAGCTGTATATCGACATATTCGGTTTCTGCTAATGCCCTAAGAGGGGATTTAAAATAATAAAACCCGCCTAATGCTGAAGCGGGTTTATCTGATTACTCTTTTGTCTTATATTAGTCCAGATTGATCGCTTTCATTTTATTGTAAAGTGTCTTTCGGTCTATATTCAAAATTTTAGCGGCCTTAGTCTTATTGAAATTCACTTCTTTCAATACATTCAAAATGGTTTCATATTCTGCTTCCATAGCTGCATTTTTAAGGTCATGCTTGTTTGGATTGACAGCCACATTTGAACCAAAACTGCTCTCAAGTGCAGAGGCTTTAGCAAATGTTGAGATTTCGAGCGGCAAAGCCTTGAGCTGTATTTCGTTTCCTTCAGTGATCAGGGTTGCACGCCGAATAACGTTTTTCAACTCGCGAACATTTCCAGGCCAATTATAGGTCATCATACAATCTATCACTTCTGAAGAAAAGCCGGTGACGTTTCTGTTTAATTCAGCATTGGCCTCTTTTAAGAAATGTTCTGCAAAAAGCTGGATGTCTTTACCACGATCGCGTAATGGGGGTATGGTGATATTGAATTCATTGAAGCGATGGAATAAGTCTTCCCTGAAGCGGCCTTTTTGAATCGCATCACTGAGGTTTTCATTCGTTGCAACAAGGATACGGACATCAAGATCGATTTCCTTGGTACTTCCAATTCGTTTTACTTTACGTTCCTGAACAGTTCTTAGTAATGCTGCCTGAATTTCATAAGAAAGATTCCCAACCTCATCCAGGAATAGTGTTCCGCCATTTGCCATTTCAAAATGACCAATTTTGGTATACAATGCACCTGTAAATGAACCCTTTTCATGGCCAAAAAACTCACTTCCTGCCAGATCTTTCGTAAGGGAACCACAGTCCATTGCAATGAATGGTTTATCTTTTCTGGGACTATTAAAATGAATACTTTTTGCAACCGATTCTTTACCGGTACCACTCTCGCCATTAAGTATTACACTGTAATTGGTTGGAGCTACAAGTTTGATCTGTTTCAGTAATTCAAGAGAAGCCGGGCTTTTTCCGGTTACAAATTCTTCAGGAATCACACTTCCAAAGCTTTCCCTTCGTTTTTCTGTTTCAGGTTCCTTGGTTTCAGCTTGATTAATTATTTTTTGAGCCTCAAGTGCTTTATTGATCGTGTTTAGTATCTCATCGGGGTACAAGGGTTTGGAGATGTAATCGAATGCACCCATTTTAATTAACTCTACAGCCAGTTTTATATCCGAATAACCAGTGATGATAATCACTCCGGTATTCGGGTAGGAAGTTTTGATCTTTTTTAACATCTCCCTTCCATCGGTGTCCTCAAGTCGAAAATCACAAAGAACAAGATCAAACTCCTCCTTTGTCATTAACTCCAAAGCACTGATTCCATTAGTACTTGTTTTTACTTCGAATCCATTTCTGGTCAGGAATTTTGATAAAAGAAGGCCGATGTTTATTTCGTCAT
>CAZGCG010000475.1:0-2625 GCA_964524205.1 uncultured Sphingobacterium sp.
ATGAATACCTTCTGGATGAGCCGTTCAAATGATAGAAACCGAGGTGAATATGCTGCCTTGTATACTATTGCATGGTCTGTAGCGCAAATCATAGGCCCGATTTACGGATCATTTCTGATTGAATACGGTGGTTATAAATTGTTCTGGTATTTTATTTTCGGCATTTGTTTGTTAACTGCCGGCGGATATTTCTACCTAAATAATTTAAGCAGAAAAAGGGATTTTAAAAATGTGATGAATATTGCTTCTTCCTAATGCAGCGAAATTTTATAACTGGTTCTGCTTCTGTAAACCTCACCCGGTCTTAAAATGGTTGAAGGAAAATCCGGAATATTCACTGCATTGGTATGATGCTGGGTCTCAAAACACAGACCACAATACGCAGAATAGTTTGCTCCACCCTTAACTCCTGTATTATTTAAATGCTTGCCGGTATAAAATTGCACAGTGGGTTCATCAGTAAATACCTCAAGCTTTATTCCGCTACTTTCTGAATAAGCCATTGCCGCCTTCCCCCATTCTCCATACTCTTTGTCAAGAATGAAAGACTGATCATAACCCATTTCCGGATCCCAAACTCTGCTGATCTGTTTAACAGTTCTGAAATCATAAAAAGTATCTTCTACACCAAGTATTTCACCATTTGGAACCAGGTCACTATGCTGCCCCAGATAAAAAGAAGCAGGTATTTCCGCAAAATGATCTTCAATTGTTCCTGTACCATTCAGATTAAAATAACCATGATGGGTCAAATTAACCGGGGTGGCCTTGTCGGTACTAGCTTCCATTTGCATGATCAGTTCATTATTATCCTTAAGCTCAAAAGATATCTGCACTCTTAAATTCCCCGGGAAACCTTCCTCTCCATCCTTACTAAGATAGCTGAGAACAAGTCGGGCCTCAGGAATACTTGAAATACTTTCAAGCTTCCATACTTTTCTGTCGAAACCTTCATAACCCCCATGAAGCTGATGTGGTGGGTGGTTTGAACTAAGTTTGTAAAATTGAGAATCCAGTTCAAAAACAGAATTACTGATCCTATTGGCATATCTACCAACAATTGCACCCAGATAAGAATTAGATTCAAGATAAGACTGATCTGTATAATGCTCCATTTGATCAAAACCTAAGACAATATCTCTTGATTTTCCTGAACTATCAGGAACGATAAATGATTGAATGATGGCTCCAAGATTACTTATACTTACCTCAAGTCCATTGTTGTTTTTCAATGTAAAAAGATACACATCCTCATTTTGGTGTTGAAATAGTACTGGAGACTGGACTAATAACATATCTGATTCTAAAATCAATAAAATGCAAGGGCATTCCAAATGATGAAATTAAGCCAAAATCTTTAATAATTTTAAAAAATAAAGCAGCTTCAAATCAAAGAGGCTATTTTTGGAAGATATGCGGAAATTAAAAACAGAAGAACTCGGGCGTGTGGGTATTGAGGACTTTAAAAAACAGGATAAATTGCCCATCACTGTGATATTAGACAATGTTCGCAGCATGCACAATATTGGGTCTATTTTTCGCACATCGGATGGATTTGCGATTGAAAAAATATATCTCTGCGGAATAACTGCACAGCCACCTCATCGCGAAATTGAAAAAACTGCTCTTGGCGCGACTCAATCAATTGAATGGGCTTATTCAGCGGATATCACTGATCTAATCCCTGAATTAAGAGCGGCAGGGTATAAAATTATAGCAATTGAACAGGCAGCTAATAGTGTCATGCTCAATGATTTTCAACCTAAAACTTCAGAAAAGTACGCCCTGATCTTTGGGAATGAGGTAAATGGAGTAAGTGATGAAGCTATGAAGTTAATTGATACTTGTCTAGAAATTCCCCAATTTGGAACCAAACATTCATTTAATATTGTAGTTTCAGCCGGGATAGTGTTATGGGACTTTTTTGCGAAACTAAAATTTAAATCTTAAGTATTTTCTTGCCATTTGATTAAAATGATAATAGAAGCTATCCAAAATCAAGATATCGATCAATTAAATCTGTTGCAGCCGGCCGACTGGGATGACATCAGACCCTATTTCTATTATTATACATCCTCAAACTTCTGCAATCCAATAAAGATCAGTGACGGAAGTAAAACTGTAGCTGTTGGAACTATAATAAAACATCTGGATACTGCCTGGCTGGCGCATTTAATCGTTCATACTGAATACAGGAATCAGGGTTTGGGTAAAATGCTTACAAACGCTCTTGTAGAACGTGCAGACCCGAAGATCTTTAAAACGATCTATCTTGATGCAACGGATATGGGATACCCGGTCTATAAGAAAGTAGGATTTGAAATTGAAATGGACTACATGCACCTCGATGGTAATCTGCTCAATCTAAATCTGAAAAACCCCGACAGCGTTATTCCCTTTGAAGAAAAATACAGAACCGAAGTAATGGCACTGGACAGAATTACCTCCGGTGAAAACAGAGAAGTTATCTTCCGGGATCATCTTAAATCGTCGCTTCTTTACATTTCAGATGGAAAAGTCAGAGGTGCTTACTTTCCGGGCTTTTTCGACCGCTATATTATGGCCGATCTGCCAGAAGCAGGAACCGAACTGATGAAATTGCGTATGAGGGTAAAGAATACCACA
>CAZGCG010000476.1:0-2622 GCA_964524205.1 uncultured Sphingobacterium sp.
ATGCTTGCCGTTAAAGCCCTGCCCGAAGAAATCGAAAAACAATTAACAGGTGATTTAACTATTGCAGCATATAACAGCCCTGATTTGAGTGTGGTCTCAGGACCATCCGATCAGATTCAGATTTTTTCAGCAGAACTTCAGACAAAAAGTATCCCGAACCGACTGATTAAAACAAGTCACGCCTTTCATTCGTCTA
This sequence comes from uncultured Sphingobacterium sp., assembly GCA_964524205.1. Classification (GTDB taxonomy): domain Bacteria; phylum Bacteroidota; class Bacteroidia; order Sphingobacteriales; family Sphingobacteriaceae; genus Daejeonella. The sequence goes on from CAZGCG010000476.1 coordinate 197, forward strand.
TGATGGACGGAATGATGGAAAATTACAGCAAGGTGGTGCATACCGTTTCACTGAATCCTCCGAGAATTCCATTGGTTTCTTCGGTTACTGGTAAGTGGATGTCTGAAGCAGAAGCATGCAGTACCAGTTACTGGATTAATCAGATTCGCTTACCGGTACGTTTTACCAATGCAATCAGCACATTGTGGGAAGAACCTACACGCTTGTTGCTGGAAGTAGGTCCGGGTAATGCAGCCACTACTTTCGCAAAACAACAGTCGAAAGGAACAAGCCTCAATGCAATTGCCGGTTTTGAAGATAGAGGCGATTCTGAGTATCCTTCAATCCTTAGATCTCTGGGGAAACTCTGGCAAAATGGAATTATTCCTGATTGGGAGAAACTGTATGAAGCAAATATCCAAATTCTTATGCTGCCAAATTATTCATTTGACCGCAAGCGATGCTGGGTTGAACCGGGACAGGCCAATTATTCAACTATTCCAGCCAACACTCTAAAAGAAAATCAGGAGAACAATCAGGCAAAAGAGATAAATCTCAGCAGGAAGGATATTCTGATCCAAAAAATAAGCCGCATCTTAGAAAATGCATCAGGCATAGAAATGAAGGATGTTGATCCCAATCTCAACTTCATAGAAATCGGACTCGATTCCTTACTCCTGACCCAGGTCGCGATTACGCTTAAACGGGAATTTTTACTTCCAGTCAGTTTCCGCCAACTTAATGAAGATCTGAATACACTGAATTTACTCGCAGATCATCTGGATGCAGAACTTCCGGCAGATGCATTCGAAAGCACTACTGTTTCTGAAACTGGTCCGGAGGGCGAGATAAACCGTCAAATTACAGAACTGAATAGGAAACTTGATCTTATTCGCTTTGGCAGCCTTAGTCCAGCCGGTTTAAGTCCCGAGGAGGAAAAAGAGATTAAAAAACCATTTGGCGCGAGTCCAAGAATTGAGAAGCAAAGTCTGGAATTAAATCCGGTTCAAACCATTTTCTTGAATGATTTGATTGAACGCTACAACCGGAAGACCCGGGGCAGCAAAGAGTATACTCAAAAACACCGGGCTTATATGGCTGATCCACGGGTAGTCTCGGGATTCAGACCTTTGACCAAGGAAATAATTTACCCAATTGTTGTAAAAAAATCGAAAGGCAGCAGGATCTGGGATCTCGACAACAATGAATATATCGACGCGCTGAATGGATTTGGTTCAAATATGCTCGGTTTCCAACCCGATTCAGTATTAAACGCGATCAAGGATCAGATGGATAAAGGCTATGAGATCGGTCCCCAGCATGAACTTGCCGGTGATGTTTGCAAACTTATCTGCGAATTTACAAACTCAGATCGTGCAGCACTTTGCAGTACCGGTTCTGAAGCGGTTTTAGGAACCATGCGTATTGCCCGCACCGTAAGCGGCAGGTCGCTCATTGTTGCCTTTTCGGGATCCTACCATGGAGTTTTTGATGAAGTTATTGTCAGGGGTACAAAAACATTCCGCTCCATTCCGGCAGCAGCCGGCATCATGCCGGAGGCTGTACAAAATATGCTCATTCTTGATTATGGGACAGAGGAAAGTCTGAGAATCATTCGGGAAAGGGCTCATGAGCTTGCCGCCGTTCTGGTTGAACCGGTCCAGAGCCGACGCCCGGATTTCCATCCGATCGAATTTTTAAAGAAAGTCAGAGAGATTACAGAGAGAAGCGGAACAGTTTTGATATTTGATGAAGTAATTACAGGCTTCAGGATGCATCCTGGTGGAGCGCAGGCTCTCTTTGGCATCAAACCTGACATTTCATCCTATGGTAAAGTTATCGGAGGTGGGCTCCCAATCGGTGCGATAGCAGGTAAGAAGCAATTTATGGATGCACTGGATGGCGGCTTCTGGCAATATGGCGATCAATCTGTACCGGAAGCTGGAGTAACCTATTTTGCCGGCACTTTCGTCAGACATCCTTTGGCATTAGCAGCGGCTAAAGCATCACTGGAATATTTCAAATTAAGAGGGCCAGTTCTGCAACAGGAACTAAGTCATAAGGCTGCGGGGCTGATGAGCAGATTAAATTCCATCTGTCTCATGTTAAAAGTACCTATTTCAATTGTTGGTTTTGGATCCATGTGGAAAATCCGATTCGATGAAGAAATCCCTTATAGCGAACTGCTCTTTACACTGATGCGGGACAAGGGTATTCATATATGGGATGGATTTCCTTGTTTTGTTACCGAAAGCCATACAGGAGCCGAGCTAGATTCCATTATTGAAGCCTTTGAAGATAGTTTGAAACAGCTGATTTCTACCGGTTTTCTGGAATCAAAAAAGAATTATTCTCGCGATATTAGGATAGAAAAACAGGAAAATGAACCTCCTGTACCGGGCGCAAGATTGGGAAGAGACCGGGAAGGAAATCCTGCCTGGTTTATC
>CAZGCG010000477.1:0-2619 GCA_964524205.1 uncultured Sphingobacterium sp.
ATTATCACTAATTAGGATATCCTTTTTAAAAATTGGAGAAATCAGACTGTCCGGGTCTTTTCCATCTAGCGTATACCGTATGATTACATCTTTTCTGGGGTGATTTAATTGAACATTTATACGGCTCTGGAATACCCTTGAACTGTTCTTGAGAGCGGGTTTAGATAACTGTATCAGGGTTGTCCCATCATCTTTAAATCCTGTAATAATGTTCAGAGAGCTATTGGCTTTCTTTAATTGGAGTATATCCTTTTCAGTGAGTGAAGTATTCCAAACGGATAATTCACGTAAATTTTTATTGGATATGAGCGGCAATAATTGCTGAACTTTAACTTTTGTGCCCGATAATGATAGAATCTGCAGGTTCTTCAAAGCACTCAGATCTTTTAATCCGCTACCATTGATATCTGTAAAATTCAAATCCAGTTTCCGTAATTCTTTCAGTTTGGAAATAAAATCCAGATCCTCATCTTTTACAGGCATCCTGCTTAATCTGAGCGAAACAATCTGTTCCTTTATCTCCGACAATTCTTCAAGAGATTTAGAATTATAGGCACCCTTATTGAAAAAACTAATCGCTAAAGCCGGTGATTCTCTTGAAACGGGGCTAACCATCCGATAAAAATTATTTAGATCTTTAATTGTTTCTTCGTCTGCGGCAGCAAAATCATACTCATCTACTACTTTAACTGCTGGCTGCAGCCGTGCGGCTGCCAGAATCCGTATGGAATCAGTTGTAGGCAGATCCATAACCCTTTTCTTGAAATCGGGACGATCTTTGATCCATTGAAAGAGAATCCTAACTTCTTCAGGGCTTAATTGTGGTTTTCCAGAAGGCGGCATATGCTTTTTATTGCTCATAGGCATATGTATTCGTTCCAATAAAAGACTGACCTGAGGATCTCCGGGGACAAAGAGTTTGCCAGTCTTACCGCCTTTCATAATTGAAGCTGAATCCGTCAGCTTTAACTTCCCTTTTAACCTCTCATCACTATGGCAGCTAACACATTTCTCCTGGAAAATTGGTTGAATAACATGGTCATAAACCAATGCCTGCTCAATTGGCACAAGCTGACTCTTTGTTACGGGCTCCAGTACGAAATTTTCACCATGTGTAAGCACAGCTCCAAAATGTCCGGCAAGGATAATACTAAAACTTAGAATGATTGCACCGGCTTTAGCCACAGCACCTTTGTACCAATTCGCAGTTCTGAAAATAAAAATTAAAGAGGCTAAAAATACAATGCTTACTCCCGACCATTTATGCCAATTCAATACTTCTCCGCCCTCATACGAGTCTTCCAGGGACAAAAAAATACCCATAATAACCGTTATTGCTGCAAGCAAAATTCCAGAGAACATAATATTACTCGTGATATTTTGGTAGAAGGCTCTGCTATCCTCTTTAATATTAAACTGCAAGAACTCCATAATTAGAGAAACAAGCAGCAAAACGATTGGAAAATGCAAAAGCATAGGATGCATTCTGCCCAGGGGCTGCAGCCATTGGGGGATGATCAGTTCATTTTCGAAAATCAATAAAAAGACGATAAGGGTATTAAGAAACAGTAAAATATTACCCGAATAAGCTTTCAGATTGATCTTCATATAAATAACAGGATTAGATTTTAGACTCGTTTAAATTTATAAGGGTATACTTTCCCTGATGCCCATTGTGCGACATAGAGATTTTCATCATCATCAACACAAACATCATGCGGATGAACAAAAATCTTCTCTGCCTGAGTCATGATCTGTAATTGGGCATCTTTATTATAGATTGGTTCGGTACCACCGATATTTGAAACAACTTTGTTTTCCTTATTCAAAATAGTCACAAAACCTGATCCGGCATTTGCCAAACTTGGAGACCGCAATACAGCAGCGTATAAATTATCATTTTTTATTACCGGACGGCAAACACAAGCCCCGGGTAAATTGATAATTTCCTGAAGCTTGCCATCCATTGAGAATCTTTTGAAACAATTACGGGTTCTGTCGGTTACCAATAGACTTGGCTGAGCATAACGCCGGTCAATTACTATCCCATGTGCATTGTCCAGATATTCATCTCCTGTACCTCTCCCACCAAAATGACCCTTTAGCTTACCCGAAGCATCATAATGTAAAATATACTGAGCACCGTACCCATCGGCAACAAAGAAATCACCATTTGTATCAACAGCTACTTCAGTGGGAACGAATTCTTTTGCATTCTTATAAATCCCAGCTTCCATTGGTACATCAATGGTCATCAATATTTTACCGCTCATTGTGGTTTTGTAAACCTGATGTTTTTCAGTATCTGTTATGTAAAGGAACTGAGTACCGTTTTCATCAGCTAAAGTAAGCCCATGACCGCCCGGAAATTCGTTACCCCATGATTCGAGAAGCTTACCTGATTTATTATAAATCAGAACATTGTTTTTGGTTTCATTCGTAAGCAGGATGATTCTTCCCTTTTTATCCTGAACCATTTCATGACAATCTTTAACCGGATACTTTGCTGAATCCAATTGACCCCAGCTCGTATCAAGGGTATAACGCATACCGTTGTGACCGTAAACAGGTCCCTTATCCTTTGCGAACAAATCTCTGGTAATTAAAAGACCTGCGGTA
>CAZGCG010000478.1:0-2616 GCA_964524205.1 uncultured Sphingobacterium sp.
TGAATAAAATTATAATTCACTTTTTTTTTTTTTACCCTTTAACAGATAAATGACCCGCAAAAAGAAAAAAGCCCCATTCGGAAAATAAAATATGTTAAAAAAAATGGATTAGCTTAGATGTTTCTAAATTTCGATTCCCGCGAAAGCGTGAACCTCCCCAACAAAGCTTGTCAAACGATAAAATCGGTTCTCTCGAAAGCGAAAAATAATTGTCTGAACTATGATTTTTGGGATTTATATGATTTGTTTGAATTAAGCTTCCTAATGCCTGAACTCTGTCCTTTGCCCCTTTTAACTGGACTGATTTGTATAGTGAAGTCAGGAAATGGCAGATCTATGGGGATAAGTTAACAAGTGGGGCTAGCCGGGGTAGCATTCCTTTACTTCCCAAAACTCTTAAGCCAGGCTTCATTTTTTGCTTTAATTTCTGCCTTTACCTCTGCTTCCCGTGCTGCTTTCTCTTCAGCGGTACGGTTGTGGACATAATAATTTCCACATTGAGTGCTGAGCTTATTTATTGCTGTCTTGCGAATATCTATCGATTTTTTCTCGAAACCCATGTGTCCTTTCTCGTAACCCGGATGAGATTTAAGTTTAACTATATCCGCATTGGCAGCACTGGCAGCAGATCTCACTGCATGGCAGGCATCTATTTTGCGTAAGCGAATACTGTCATCCCCCGGAGTTTCCTGAATTGCATGAAAAGCCTCCAGAGCAGATACCACATCGCTGATGTTTGAGAAAGGTACAACCACCCATATGTTTGATTCGGCCTTGAATTCTTCAACTGTAAAAAGTGTACGCGATGCTACTTCCGCTGCTGCTTTTTCCTTCTCATTCTTATCCTTTACATTCTGAACTCGCTTCTCTGTAGTCATCTTTTGCTCTGACTTAATTGCGGACAATAATGCTTCGATTGAAGCGTACCTGCGTATAACGCTCTTAGATTTATCGTCTTTGAACTGTGTTAACCATGTGCTTACCAATCCATGCAGTTGATCCAGTTCGCCCTTGAATCGTTCTCGTCCACTTTGAGCCTTTTGCGCCAGGTCTTCTTTCATGCGCTCTTTCATATCTTCATCATATTTGGCTTGCGCTTCTTCGTTGCTTAGCCATACCTCTGTTTTGTAGAGCTGTTCGCGATCCCAATTGCATCGCTGTAATTGTCCATCAATCTGCTTCAGCAAATCATCCCTGCGGGCGAAAAGACCGGCATCTGTTTGCCTGGCAAACTGCTCCACAGTAGGCAAGGAAACCTGAACCTCCGCTGTGTCTGACTCATTGGCGAAATCCCAGTCTTGTTCCTCTTCCTCATCCTCTTCCTCTACCATAATCTGCTTGGCATACTCAGCCAGACTGGGTGATGAAGTTTCGTCACCCTCTTTATCTGATTTATTGGCTGCCTCTATCTTCTGTTTCATAATTTCAGAAGGCTTCAGATTAGCATCGTTTTTCGCTTCAGGACTGTCATTGTCGGTCTCTTGCTGACCTGTGTCGTTTCCCTTTTTTTGAATTGCTTGTTGATCTGCCTGCTTAACCTGAGGACTGTTGTCAGCCATTGCCTGAAATGCTCTGAGCTGAGAAACCTGAGAACTAGTATTGGCCAGCTCCTGCATCTTTCTCTGCGCTATTGCCTCCGGCCTATTATCTGCAAACTGAAAAGTTGACTCACTACCCCCTTCCTTTTGAGTAAGGCTATTCGAAACCGACTGGCTTTTATTCTCCTGAGCTTTGTCGGTGTGAGTGTTCATAAATTTTTCTATCCAGTTCCTGCCGTCTGTAGAGTTTAACGTTTTTACTGGCGAGGTTTTACTGAACCTCAAGATATAAAACTAATTTATTTAATAAAAGGTAAATGCATAAGCGCTATTGGAATCTTATCAATTTTGTCTTTTTCCCTCCTGTCCGTAGAGTTAAGCGAAGCGCCTCTACGGATTTTCCAATGAGGAGGAGTCTTATGACTCCTCAAAATTGTCGCAATTGACAGTCTATATTGTCGTTTTTACCCGACAATGCGCTTATCTATTCCTGGTATTTTTGCATTGCCCCTTTAAAAATGCACTAAAATGAAATCAGTAGAAATTATTATGATACCTGTTACGGACAGGCAAAAAGCCAAAGAGTTTTATTTGAACCTTGGTTTTAAAGTGCTTGTTGAAGCCCCAGATCCTCATGGTGAAACCTGGATACAGATGGGACTTCCGGGAAGTAATACCAGCATTTCGCTTGCAGGTTTTCAAGGTATCATTTGTGAAACAGACGACATTGAAACCAACATCAGGCAATATGAAAGTAAAGGGATTGCTGTTGGTAAGATTGATGATACCCCCTGGGGAAAATTTGCCTGGTTCAAGGATTTGGATGGGAATAGTTTGTGTCTGCACCAAAAGTAGTCAGGCAGGATGATATTATGGTTATATGATGGTATTGGGGATAGATGAATCTGTTCTGTAGGTACGGGATTGAATTTAATAATCGGTAGAGATTCTGCGCTAAACTGTACAACAGTCTACAATATCACCATTAAACTCATCAGATGACTTGAGTCATCCGATGAGTTTAACAATGTTGTACTGAAAAATCAATTTTGGTAATCGCTGGAAACTCTACGGACAG
>CAZGCG010000479.1:0-2592 GCA_964524205.1 uncultured Sphingobacterium sp.
TATCACCTGGCCTCAGTTCGAACTTTGGACTTTGTCTCCAGCTGACCAAAAAAATTATCAAAGGGATTAAGAGAGCTGGCGCAACCAGTTTTAAAACATTACTGCCTTTAAGAAAAATAGGTCGCACCAATAATTTTCTTAGTTCTTTGAGTTGATTCATCTTTTCTTTATTATTCGTTATTTCTTAAGCAAAATACCTGCTTTTTTATTAGTGCATTTCTACTGAACATGTACCTAAACCTGATCTCAAAAAGTTAAACTGAACATTTGGATGATCTGCAAGTACAGACATCGGAACGGATACATCAGGAATATTGTTTGAAATCATATAGGTCGTTAACCTTTGTCCAAAAGGATTATCATGAGCCCCTGCATGCCAGATAGAAACCTTATCAGCCTGCCAGGTTTCTTTCGGGCCTACTGATACTGCCTGGGTTGGGATTGTTGGCGCATTTCCTCCGCAATGTAATCTCGAGTTTTGTGCAATCGTAATCGGGTGCAGATCAAGAACACGCGTAGTCAGTTGTTTGTATTCTTCAACTGTAGGCGGATTATCGATATATTTCCCCTCACGCATAGGAGGTTCGTTAAATGCCCAGTGTTTCACATCTCCCTGTCCACCCTGCATAATTGCACATTTAGCTTTTGTCCAGCTATTGATGTACTCAGTGGTATCTGCCTGTGCAAAATGCACGTTCTCGTCAGGCATCACTAAATCCTTACGAATTCTGTTCAGACATAATGATTTAAATGCTCTTTTGAAAGATAGGGGATGACTCTCTGGCACTTCCTTACCATCAATTACCCACTCATCCATACACCAGAAGTGTGCATGTTTAAGCGATAAGCCCAATTCATTAACCAGCATGGCAACCAGAGGCAACTGCTCTGTCGGACCGATCGGACCGCAAATCCCTACAGGATTCGAAGCAGTAGCTGATTTCCAAGTAGTGATAAACTCAAGGGCTTCAGCTAAATAAAACTCCTCGATTGTATCATAAAAGACTACTTTGAAACCTGGTCTTGACATCTTAATCATTTCTTCAGGAGTCAAGGCTGCAATTTTATCTGTTACTTTCTGACCTAAATCCAAAGTGGTATAATCCCACCAACCCGGAGCAATAGAACTTTTCTTACGCATAATATTCTTTTAAAATTGTTATAGTATTTTGTTTTTTAATGTTTTTTTATTCGAATTTGTAATCTTCATTTGTTAAATAGCATGCTCCCAGTTCTTTCAAAGGATCAAACCCACCTTCTGAGAAACCAAAATGCAGGTGTCTCCTCCATCCTTCAGCATGTTCAAACTTATTGGACATGCTTCCAACTGTTAATGAGAAATTTTCCATTGCCTGGATATAGGAATTCATTTTCTGACTGTCTTCCAACCAATTCTGCTGACTTTTATGAGCCTCCAATGCTTCACGCTTAGTGGCGTGGACTGCACTGGTATCTATAAAAATCTCAGGAATTACCTTCCGTCTCAAAGGGTCTAAAAGTGAATGAGGAAGGGCATGGTAAACGGCACAGTCGTAATTATTTACCGCAGCATGATCAGCAGGGAAATTAGGAACACCTCGAATAAAAGCAGCTGTCACTGCCAAACGACTGGTGTTCATATGGTCTTCCATATAATCAGATGGCGAATGAGTTAAGATTACCGAGGGTTTAACCATTCGGATAACTCCGGTTAATTTTCTGAGCAATTCAAGTTCATAGAAAATCTCAAAATCATTGCATATCGGACCATGGAACTGGGCACCCAGGATACTCGCTGCATTTTGGGCTTCCTTCAACCTTATTTCAGTGGTAGTTAAAGAATCATATTCTATGCTTCCACAATTACCTGTTGAAAGATTCATATAATGAATCTCATAGCCATGATTCTTCAATAAGACCAATGTTCCGGCCATCATGAATTCAATATCATCAGGATGTGCGGCTATAGCCAGTGCTGTCTTCTTCATTTAGTCCTGCCAAAAAATATTATAATCTCACTGGTTTTCCGGTCGCAGCCGATTTGTCGGCAGCAAAAATGATCTCATGAGTTTTTATTCCATCACTTAAGCTTGTGAGTGGCATGTCAACTCCTTCAAGCAGGCATTCAAAGAATTTATCAAACTGTGCCTGATAAGGGTGATCTGCTACATCACCTGTATCGAGCATTTTCATTGCCAATGAGCTCCATAAATGGTGGTCAGTTCCGAGTTTCTCAGAGTGAAACTTATCGTCCAGCAGACTTCCTTCACTACCGAAAAGATGGGTATGGAAATAGTATGGTTGAATACAATCAATAATGGCCGAAGATTTACCAACTCTGCCATCTTTAAATTTGAATATACTTACCCTACTGGTAGTATATTCATAGGCCTGGAAAATTGGATTTTTAGACTTTGTTTCATAGCTGGTAACTTCCTCAACGTCAGTTCCCATGAATAAAAGCATAGCATCCAATGCGTGGCAACCTGCTGTAAGAATAGAGCTACCACCTTTCTCCTTTTTAATATTCCAGTGGTACTGACCATACCATGGACCAAGTCCGTGGAGGTAATCAACCTCAGCATAATGAATATCTCCAATCAAACCAGTATC
>CAZGCG010000480.1:0-2540 GCA_964524205.1 uncultured Sphingobacterium sp.
CCGATGAAAATGAAAGTGATGAACCGGGAGTTCATACGGCTACTCCTGTTTCTTCACATGCAAGAGATATTGATACTGATGAAGAGAAGATTAATGAAGCTGAAACTCTGGTTGAAGGCCTATCCCCAGAAACTGAATCTTTGCCGGAAGCTGAAAGTAATGAAGAGATCGGCGAGGATGTTACCTTAGAGCAAGAGGTTGAAATACAAGAGGTTCCAAACCTTCCAGAAGAGCCAATAAAGGAAGAAATAAAGCCGGTAAAGAAAATTGATTTTGAAATCACCAATCCAGATGATCTGGATATTGATGATAAAGGACAGTTGGGGTTGTTTTAGGTATGAGGTATCAGGCGTCAGGTATGAGGCATCAGTTGTTTCAATGAAAGGGTATAGGTTCAACTAAAGAATGAGGGTCAATTAATTTAGTTGGCAGTTGACAATTCAATTGACAGTTGATATTTGTATTTCATTGCCCTTATTCTTTAGTTTTTAATATCTGAGTCTCAAATGAACCGAGATTTAGTCTTGTTTCCTGGTTCTTGATTCAGGTATTAGGGTGTCACTATTATCGTAATTTCCTTTTCTCAATTCCCTATTCCCCATCCTTATTTTAATTTCTCCCTGAATTCCCTGATAAATTTATGCAGCTTCGGCTGAATTACATGAACGCAATAGGCCTTATTCGCATTGTTGTTGTAATAGTCCTGGTGATAATCTTCTGCAGAATAGAATATTGAAACAGGTGTTACCTCAGTAACAATTGGTCGTTCAAACACCATTTCTTTTTCCAGCTGATCGATCATGTTTTCAGCGGCAAGCTTCTGCTCCTGATTTTCATAGAATACAACCGAACGATATTGATTGCCAACATCATTACCCTGCATATTCAGTGTTGTGGGATCATGGGTCTTGAAGAATACGAGCAATAGATCCTCAAATGAGATCTCTTCCGGGTTAAATTCAATGCGGATGATTTCTGCATGTCCAGTATCCCCCTTGCAGATATCCTCATAGCTGGGATTTGGCTTATGCCCGCCCATATAACCCGATACTACCTTGGTAACTCCTTTTAAATTCTGAAAGACGGCTTCTGTACACCAAAAGCATCCACCGCCAAAAATTGCCTGTTCCATATTAATAAATGTGAGAATTTATTATGAGAGAATTATAATAGCCCTGTAAAGAATAAAAGAGGGTTTAACCCTCTTTTATCTTATGCTTTTATTTTTACTGATACTGAATATAGCTTGGTTGCGGTTTAAGCTTCATCAGATCCTGAGGAGTCATTAAACGGTTCGGAGCTTTTTTCAGATCGTTTTTGTAGAAAATTTTGAAACCTGTAAACTGCACCGGTTCTGAATATATAAAGTGACGGTGTGTACCTTGTTTTAGTTCTGGCTCACCCCATCCATCCATGTGCATAACAATCTGCGTTTCAGGTCTCAGCTTGATATTCTGATAATTTGTAACCATTTTTTTGGTGAAGCGGTGTATAACAAAAATTTTAGGAGGAAGATTATGAGTTCTCACCAATTTGGCCAGATAATCTGACACATAATTGATCTCTGATGCATCATAAGTTCCAATTTTTCTACCAGGCAAAACTCCGCCTTTCATTGAGAATTCAGGATCGATCCCTAAATGCACATTTGGCATTTTTAAATATTTTTCAAGACGTGGAAGTTCTTCCCTGATCGTGCTTAATGCTACCTGTATATCAAGGAATACGATCATATCTTTCTTCATTCTGGAAATAGTTAACACTGAATCGATTTGCTTATCTGGCATACGGTTTCTGTATTTACCATCTTTCCCTGGATCACCGGCAGCTACTACCGCAATATAATGCAGAGCTGGTTGTACCGGTGTTTTAGGATCAATTTTCTCCCATTTTGCAACCTCTGAATACAACATCCTTAACATTTCTTTTGGAGCGTATTCACCTAAAGCCCCCATCTTTTTGGAGTAAAGGTTTCCGTAATAGGTTACTACTCTTTTAAATGGCAGAATTGCACCAGGAAGCGGATAAGGTTGCTTTTTAACCGGCCATTTTCCGGTGGTGTCGCCGTTTGCAAGCTCCTTTAGTTTTTTGTTATAAAGTGCTGTATCCACGGGTTCAAATTCGATACTCTCTGCTGCTGTTTCGTCTTCTACTGCTTCACCTATAGGCATAGCGTTTGAATCAGTTTTTAGCCCAGATTTAGTATCTGTCTTACTTTTTGATTCACTGCAGTTTGTGAAAAAAACAATGAGGAATAAAATTGAAAGACTGCTTATGCTTAGTTTTCCGGTTTTCATAGATTGAGTTTATATGCTGTTTTTGAGATGTTTTGCTAAAGATGCTTATTTTATATTTTGAATTTTAAAAGCGTTAAGGAGAATCAAATTAATGCATGCCTGTATCATACACAAATAATCTTCAATAAAATTAAAATTTACAGAATTTTCCGAATACCCCTAATGGTAATTTATAACCTGAACTCGCTTGAAGGTAAAGCTCTCCTGTTTCAAGGTTTTGAACTTCCGGAAAAGAAGATAGAA
>CAZGCG010000481.1:0-2536 GCA_964524205.1 uncultured Sphingobacterium sp.
TTTTTTTATCCTAAGGCCTGGTTCAGATCTTGTATAAGATCCTCAGAATTCTCCAAACCCACAGAAATCCGAATCAGATTTTGAGGAGTTTTTGTATCAGGTCCCTCAATAGAGGCCCTATGTTCTATCAGACTTTCAACACCACCTAAACTGGTTGCCTGAGTGAAAATCTTTACTGAGTTTACAAATTTCCGGGCTTCGGCGGCACCACCTTTTACCAAAAAAGATACCATTCCACCAAAATCACTCATTTGGCTTTTGGCGATATCATGGCCCGGATGTTCTTTTAAACCTGGATAAAAGACCTTTTCAACCTGATTATGAGAATCCAAAAATTCTGCAACCTTTGCTGCATTTTGTGCATGTCCGCGCATGCGGTATGGAAGTGTCTTAATGCCCCTTACCGTCAAATAGCAATCAAAAGGTGAGGGAACTGCCCCGGATAATACCTGAACGTTCTTAATTTTATTCCATAGATCATCATTTTTTCTGCATGCAAGTACTCCGCCAATCACATCACTATGACCTCCAAAATATTTGGTGGATGAATGCATAACCAAATCGCACCCTAATTCCAGGGGCTTTTGGAATACCGGAGTACTGAATGTATTATCACAGGCTACAAGAATACCTCTGGATTTAGCCAGTTCAGTTATAGCCTTAAGATCACTTATCTTTAGTAGTGGATTTGAAGGGGTTTCTACCCAAATTAAGCGTGTATTTTGTTTGATAGCATTCTCAATCGCATCTATATTAGCCAGATCTACAAAACTAACTTCGATTATCCCTTCGAAAACCTGTAATAGTTGGTTTCTTAACCCATGATACATATCATCAGGAGCAATGATATGTGTACCAGCACCTAAGGCCTGAAAAACGGCAGCTCCGGCCGCATTTCCGGACGAAAAGGCTGCTGCATCCTCTGCACTCTCAAGTTTAGCGACTACATTCTCAAGTGATTTCCTGTTGGGGTTATCTATCCTTGAATACATGAATCCTCCCGGATATCCGCCATCTTCACCCCGCTCAAAAGTAGACGATAGAGTAATTGGCTGAATAGTAGCCCCTGTATTTCCATCTATTTTATTGCCGGCATGGATAGCTATGGTTTCAATCTTCATATTTTTTCAATACTTGAATATGTTTCTCAAATTTTGTTCAAGTTAATTAAAGAATAAAAATTGGACTCAATTTTTCACATTTAATTACAAAGGCCTGTATTTAATTGCCCTGGAAGAATAATAAGGATTTATTTCTAATGCTTTTACCTGCGTATGATAATGAATCTATACATTTCCGTATTTTTGTACAAAGAAAATAATGAACACTGAATTAAACCTGGACCTGCTTTTACGCGACAAGAACCTTTCTGCTGAATTGAGAGCAATCGCAGAAAAAGTTAAGCTGAATAAACGAATTTCCTTTGAAGAAGGTATTCTGCTTTATGAAAAAGGAGAATTGGGTTATTTGGGTGTTCTCGCAAATTATATCCGTGAAAAACGTCATGGCGATAAAACTTATTTTAACCGCAATTTCCATATAGAGCCTACAAACCTCTGTGTCTACGACTGTAAGTTTTGTTCCTATTCTGTTCTGATTAAGGAAAGATCACAAGGTTGGGAATATACTCAGGAAGAGATGATGGATATTGTCAGGAAATACGATTCAGAACCGGTGACTGAAGTTCACCTTGTTGGTGGAGTATTGCCTCAATATGATCTTAAATTTTATTCAGAGCTCTTTACAGCCATACATAAGCATCGTCCCGGGCTTCATGTCAAAGCTTTAACCCCGGTTGAATACCATTATATCTTTAAAAAAGCAAAGATTGATTATGCTACCGGAATGAAATTAATGAAAGAAGCCGGTCTGGATTCTATCCCGGGTGGTGGTGCCGAAATATTCCATCCTGAGATCAGAGAACAGATTGCTAAAGATAAATGTACCGGTGAACAATGGTTACAAATCCATGAGGAGTGGCATAGATTAGGGATGCGCTCCAATGCTACGATGCTTTACGGACATATTGAAGAATTCAAACATCGTGTTGACCATTTGGAGCAGTTACGCTCATTGCAGGACAGAACAGGTGGTTTTCAGACCTTCATTCCATTAAAATTCAGAAACCAGGATAACCAAATGTCCCATGTTCCTGAAGTTTCAGTTATTGAAGATCTTAGGAATTATGCAATTTCGCGCATTTACCTTGATAATTTTGATCACATTAAAGCCTATTGGGCAATGATCAGTCGTAGTACTGCTCAGTTATCCTTAAATTTTGGTGTAGATGATATTGATGGCACCCTGGATGATACTACAAAGATTTATTCTATGGCAGGTGCTGAAGAGCAAAATCCTGCAATGAGTACTCAGGAATTGGTTGAACTGATCAAACAGGTTGGCAGACATCCTATTGAGCGTGATACCCTTTATAATGTGATCACTGATTATAAAGATTTCCAGTTCCCGGAAGATGAAAAGCCGAAATTTTATAAGTTACCCGTTCTGAATTGAAGAAAACAATATATATTATCCG
>CAZGCG010000482.1:0-2525 GCA_964524205.1 uncultured Sphingobacterium sp.
TGTGATCAATTATTTGGACCGGCAGATCATTGGCTTGCTAAAACCTACTCTTGAAGCTGAATTCAGCTGGACAGAAACAGACTTTGGTAAGATCATGTCTGCATTTTCATTTGCTTATGCAATTGGTTTATTGGTATCAGGTAGGTTTATTGATAAGGTTGGTACTAAAATGGGTTATAGTGTTGCAGTTGTTGTTTGGAGTTTGGCGGGAATGTTCCATGCACTTGCTAAATCTGTAATGGGATTTGGTATTGCCAGATTATCACTTGGGATAGGGGAAGCTGGTAATTTCCCGGCAGCAATGAAGGCTGTTGCCGAATGGTTTCCCAAAAAGGAAAGGGCATTAGCGACGGGTATTTTCAATTCAGGAACGGCAATAGGTGTTGTTGTTGCATTGATTCTTGTTCCAATAATTATGCAAAACTATGGCTGGCAGGAGGTCTTTTGGATTACCGGTGCCCTTGGTTTTATATGGTTGATTTTCTGGTTGATTCTGTATGAGATTCCTTCAAAACAGAAGAGATTGAGTTCAGAAGAATTGGCCTATATCGAAAGCGATAAGGATGATGTTTCTGATCAGGTAAAAAGCACTACTAAAATCTCCTGGACAAGGTTGTTCACATTTCCGCAGACCTGGGCATTTGTTACCGGTAAATTTTTGATCGATCCCATTTTCTGGTTCTTCCTGTTCTGGTTGCCTTCCTATTTTTCTACTACATTTAATTTAGATTTGAAGGTAATCAGTCCCGAATTGATACTTATCTATGGTGCAACTACTGTTGGAAGTATTGCCGGAGGTTATTTTTCTTCCAGCCTTATAAAAAGGGGCTGGCCAACCTTGAAAGCAAGAAAGGGAGTATTATTGTTGTTTGCTGTTCTGGAGCTGGGTATCATGATCGCAATCGCTCAGTTTGTTACGGACAAATGGGTAGCGGTAGGTTTGATTAGTCTGGCTGTTGCAGTGCATCAGGCATGGGCAACAAATATTTTTACAATGGCTTCGGATATGTTCCCAAAAGAGGTGGTGAGTTCAGTCGTTGGAATCGGTGGTATGACCGGTGCAATAGGAGGGATATTGTTCCCTATATTCGTAGGTTATCTGCTTGATGTTTACAAAGCGGCCGATAACTTAACAGGTGGTTATAATCTTATATTCACAATTTGCGGGGTTACCTATCTTCTGGCCTGGATAATTATTCATTTACTGACCAGAAGATCTCAGAAGGTGGTTGTTGGTTAGGGGTGAGGTATCAGGTTTGAGGTATCAGGTGTGAGGTTTTAGAATTAAAATAAGGAGAATCGGATATGATAAAATATTGTATTTGTCAATGTCTTTGTTCCTTGATCTTTGCTCTTTATTCAAATAAGCAAGTCTCAAACGAACCAGGATTAAGTCTTGATTCCTGGTTCTTGATTCAGAATTACTACAAAATGTTAACAAGAACAGATAATTGTCTCACATATCTTATCTCACTCTAATATGAATTTTATGAAAAAATCATTCAAAACAGACTACAAATTTATGCTGATCCTTTTCGGATTGTTTGCAGCTCCATTTTTTACACCACAGGCAAATGCTCAGCTTTATAATTTTACTGAGGAGCAAATGATAAGTTTTA
Source organism: uncultured Sphingobacterium sp. (assembly GCA_964524205.1). Classification (GTDB taxonomy): domain Bacteria; phylum Bacteroidota; class Bacteroidia; order Sphingobacteriales; family Sphingobacteriaceae; genus Daejeonella. Next base: position 1,620 of record CAZGCG010000482.1, read on the forward strand.
CTGCAAAGAATCCTTATGGTCGTTTTCCGGGCGGCCGCCCGATGATACCGGCAGCAATTCTTGATACAATCCGTAAAATGGATATTCAGGTTGTTGAGGCTATTGGATCTATTCCCAGAGAATATGCTAACCAGTATGAGGATGGCTGGAAATCTATTATTCCGGGTAAGAAACTTGTTGGACGTGCATTTACTGTTCAGTTCATGCCCTCCCGTCCGGATTTGGTTGCCGGAATGCAATCAGAAGCTGATAAAAACAATTTTACAGGACTGAACAACAGAACAACGATTGATATGCTTCAAAAGGATGATCTGGTTATCGTTGATTTATATGGCAAAGTACAGGGAGGCACTTATGTTGGAGATAAGCTATCCTATTATATATGGAAGACTACAGGAACTGGATTAATTGTTGATGGGGGAATATACCTCACCGAGAATATATCCCAGAGTGGGATGCAGGCTTTTTACCGTGGTACTTATCCGGGGCCATTAAGTAATGCCACAGTTTCTGGTATAAACGTTCCAATCAGGATAGGAAAAGCAGTGATTATGCCCGGAGATTTGGTAATTGGTGATCAGGATGGGATTCTGGCAATACCACCTCAGTTCGTACCTAAATTAATTTATACTGTAACCCGCGATCGCAGACGTGATGTCTGGATGAAAAAAGCATTTGACCTTCAAAAGTATAAATCAAGTGATATCTATGGCCGCCCAAGAGATCCTGCACTTTTGAAACAATACGAGTCTTATCTTGATTCCGGTGATCCGGCTTTATTACCTAAATAACGCGGACTCGACATAATATTAAAAAAAACACATAGAAACATAGTATTTTATAGCTTCTAACCTACATTTTAGATACAGATAGCCTTGAAGCATCGCTTCAATCTATGTAATTTAC
>CAZGCG010000483.1:0-2522 GCA_964524205.1 uncultured Sphingobacterium sp.
ATTGGGACGGGCAGCCTGGTCTTGCTGCTGTGCATTCCCGAAAATCAGAACTCATCATTCAGCAAATCCCTGATCAATGGATAAGTATTCTGCCTGATCATCATAAAATCACCCGGGGCAAGCCACCTGACATCTGTGATCCCTTCTTCAAGCTGGGGGATCAATTCATTCTGATTGACAGCATCCATACGGTACCAGGCAGTTTTCTTTAAGATCTGTTCTTTATTCATTTCATAAATATGATAGGTATTACAGATCTTGTCCTTTAAACTGTTGATATGAATACCACACTCTTCTTCCACCTCCCTGACTGCAGCTAATCTAGATGATTCTCCCCTTTCCAGCTTCCCCTTAGGCAGGTCCCACTTTCCATTTCTGAAAATAAATAAATAGCTTCCTTCTTCATTGCGAACTAGTCCGCCCGCTGCCTTAATCATTCGCATGGAGCGCTTAATTTTTTTGAAGTATGACTTAAAATCTTTACTTAAAAGGATAAATATTTTCGGGCTGTTAAGCTCCTTCACCTGCTGATAAAACTTTAAAAAATTAAACTCAGAGAGTTTAAGCTTTTGATAATCCTGAATATCAGCAGGTTGAGAATCTGTAATGATTAAAGCTACTTCGTTGATATAAATTTTATAAATTTGAGCCATGACTAATAAGAGTGAGATTGAACAGAAAGTAGCTGAATTTTTGCTACAAATTAAAGCAATTAAATTACAACCCAACAATCCATTTACATGGGCTTCGGGTTGGAAATCCCCTATTTACTGCGATAATCGCATCACATTATCTCATCCATCTATCCGTACCTATATCCGGCAAAAACTTTCTACCCTGATTCAGGAAGAATTCGGCTCTGTCTCTGTAATTGCTGGTGTGGCAACTGCCGGAATCCCACAAGGGGTTCTTGTAGCTCAGGAATTGGGTTTACCTTTCATTTACGTGAGAGCCAAAGCCAAGGAACATGGCAGAGGCAACCTGATAGAAGGTGAGTTTTCACCAGGCCAAAGGGTTGTCGTTGTCGAAGATCTAATTTCAACAGGAAACAGCAGTTTACAGGCCGTACAGGCACTACGTGAGGCTGGTTGCGAAGTTGCAGGATTGGTTGGGATTTTTAACTATGGTTTTGATGCTGCAGATGAAAACTTCAAAAAAGCAAAATGCCGCTTCTTAACGCTCTCCAATTACAATGCATTGATCAATTATGCCGCTGAACACAGTTTTGTTTCGGCAGAAGATCTGAAACTATTAAGAACCTGGCGTGAAGATCCTCAAAACTGGGGGAATACCTTAGTAAGCTAAAACCGATCATATGACGAACATTGAGAGCACAGTAACTATTGAAAAGCCTGTTAATGAGGTTTTCGACTTCCTTGCCGACCTGAACAACCATCAGCAGCTGATGCCTGAAAATATTTATAATTGGTCGTCAACAAAAGATGAAGCCCGGTTCACAATACAAAATATGGCAAAACTGGCTTTAAAGGTTTCTTCCATTACAAAAGACAAAGAAATTATTGTCAAACCATCAGAAGCTGCCCCATTCGAACTGGAACTAAAATGGACACTCAATGATCTTGGTGACGGAAAGACAGAAGCGATTTACACCATTTCTGCAGATCTGAACATGATGATGAAAATGATTGTTTCCGGTCCGCTTCAAAAACTCGTAGATCATGAAGCAGCTCAGCTCAAAGCTATTCTTTCAAAATAAACAAGTTTAATTTTCCCCTGTTATGCTGTTTAGCAAAACAGATTCATATTTCCTGCCTTTCTGATTACATTTCTCCGGGACAATGTATCAGGTTAAATTGTTAATTTACAGACATTTAGTCAGTAAAATTTAAATCTTGCTGACAAAATTTCAGTTCGCCTAAGGATATCTCAAGATGGCAATCATTTTGAGAGTATATTAATACTATGAATCTAAACAACTTCACCATCAAAGCACAGGAAGCTATTCAGAAAGCTTCCGAAATAGCAAGCGGCAATCAGCAGCAGGCTATAGAAACTGCACACATACTGAAAGGATTATTAAGTGTTGATGAGAATGTGATCAGCTACCTTCTGAAAAAACTAAATGTCAATATTAACCGGATTTCTGAAGTTCTTGACGCTCAGATCCAAAGCTTCCCAAAAGTCAGCGGGTCTGAGATTTACCTTTCTTCAGGAGCCAATTCAGCACTGCAAAAGGCAGTTTCTTATTTAAAAGAATTTAAAGATGAATTTGTTTCTGTAGAGCATATCCTTTTGGGATTGCTTGAAACAGGCGATAAGGTTAGCTCAATTCTAAAGGATGCAGGTGTAAACCAAAAAGATTTGAAGAAAGCGATTCTGGAGCTTAGGGGAAATACAAGAGTGACCGATCAGAATGCAGAAGCCACCTATAATGCATTGAATAAATATGCCCGTAATCTGAATGAATATGCCGAATCAGGGAAGCTTGATCCCGTAATTGGACGTGATGAAGAGATCAGAAGGGTTATTCAAATCCTTTCACGACGCACAAAGAATAATCC
>CAZGCG010000484.1:0-2515 GCA_964524205.1 uncultured Sphingobacterium sp.
TCCTTTGCCTCGTATTTCTTTTATTTCGGGATGCTGCAGGTATTTTTTGAACAATGATTCTTTCACAGCAACATCTTTATAAAGGTTCTCCTCTAATATTACTTCCAGATTGGCAAGTCCGGCGGCACAACTTACCGGGTGACCCCCAAATGTGGTGATGTGACCAAGAATTGGATTTTCTTTAAGTACCGACATGATTTCATTGCTTGAAATAAATGCGCCGATGGGCATTCCACCGCCCATGCCTTTAGCCAGTAGAAGGATGTCGGGTTTGATATTAAAGTTCTCAAAACCAAATAGTTTACCTGTACGGCCGAATCCTGTTTGGATCTCATCCATAATAAGCAGGGTGCCGGTCTGATCACATTTATTACGTAAAGCCTGCATGTATTCCATGTCAGGAACACGAACGCCTGCTTCTCCCTGAATGGTTTCGATAATAATGGCTGCAGTTTCTGAGTTTATTTGCTCAAGATCAAACAAATTGTTGAATTCAATAAACCGGATTCCCGGTAACAGCGGACGGTAGGCTTGCTTATAATATTCGTTCCCCATCACACTAAGCGCTCCCTGGGTACTGCCATGGTAGGAATTTCGGCAGGCTATAATTTCTGATCTGCCGGTAAAACGCTTGGCGAGTTTCATTGCACCTTCAGTGGCCTCTGCACCCGAGTTTACAAAATAGACAGAGTTGAGGGAAGCAGGCAGGATCGAGCATAGTTTTTCTGCAAACTTGACCTGTGGTGATTGCACATATTCCCCATAAACGGTGAGGTGAAGGTATTTATCGGCCTGATCTTTTATCGCCTGTACTACTCTTGGATGGCGGTGACCGATATTGCTTACTGCAAATCCGGAAACCAGGTCCATATAGCTTTTCCCGGAATGGTCGTAAAGATACATGCCTTCGGCCCTTTCAATTTCGAGTAGGCGGGGGAATGGGGATGTTTGAGCGGTATTTAACAGAAAAAGCTGACGCGGGCTAAGCATATGCAAAAATACATAAATAAAATGCAGGCTTTAGATAGGATGAAAAATTGCCGGATGTTTTTTCCATTAAGGTCCTTTTGCCGGGCTGCCCTTCCCAATGAAAAACAGCTCCGGGTAAAATAAACCTTGCCGGAGGAGGTAGCTTCCGGCTAGAAGTAATTTGATATAAAACGCGATTTCTTGCCGGAACTACCCCCGGAGGAAAGGACTGGACTAACCTGTAACACACAGGTATTGGTTTCAAAAATCAAATTATATTTGGCTAAATACCCTTATCTGGCTAATTGTAACGGTATTATTTTACCCTTTCTGAGATCGACTCAGGTTAGATTTAAACTATTCCCTTCTCCGATGATTTAACTGCTTGATCAGATGCTCTCTGAATTCGCGCTCTGCCTGATATACTAGCAGAACCTTTTCTGCAGGAATAGCCTTTAAATATAGTTTTTTATACTTTTTTTTCAAGTCAAGCATCCTGCTTTCATACGCAAGATCTGCGTTGATCTTATCACCAGGAGCAATATCAGTTTTCTGTCTGTCTTCTCTTCTCTTTCTCATCAGTTCCATCAGCTCTTTTTGGTAATTATTGTATACCGGCCAGAATTTCTGAGCTTCTTCTGTAGTCAGATCGAGTTTCTTTGTGATAAAGGCGACTTTAATAGCCTCAATTCGTTCATAATGCTCACGACGATCCTGAGCTATCAATCCTGTGTTCATTGTCAGACACATTATTATACCCAAAACCCCTTTCTTTACAATTCCATTCATAATGTTGTACTGTTAATATACTGTTCAATATCTTCTTCCGAAACATCAGTTGATACTTGCTGCAGACCATCCTCAGTAATATGCTCAATTAGGTACTGGTTGTCATTCACTGTACTGTGAAACTGCAGGTAATTGATGATATCCTGATCAGGAACTTTTGATAACTGCTTATTGAAAACGTAGCTGGATGAATTAAAATAAAAGAATATCCCGATCATTGATACGACGCTCGCAGCAGCAGAATAACGTATCCATGATGGAAACATTTCTTTCAGCTTTGCAGGTGCTTGCTTCTCATCAATTCTTGAATTAATGCGCTCAGCAAGGCTGCTGAAATAGGCATCCGGGACTTTAAACCCATCGGCCGGAGCCAGATTCTGAATTGTATCAATGGCTATACGATCTTCAATCCTTCCTGCTAATTGATTAAAATAATTTTCAGGTAAATTAAACTCATCTTCATTTTCAAATCTGGCGTTTTCGAGTTTGGCCAGGGTATTCAGATTTTCATTCAAAGATTCAAAATAAGCGGAAGGCACAGTAAAGGGGTTCTCTCTGCTAATTTTAGCAAGAGTTGGAGCCTCTTTTAACCAATCCTTATCTGAATTCTCTGTTTTCATATTCCTTTGATACACCCGGGATAGAAAGGTTTAATCTGAATTTAATAATATCTGTTCAATTTTTTTAACAGCAATATGAAAAGATGCCTTTAGTGCACCAACACTGGTACCCAGAATTTCAGATATCTCTTCGTATT
>CAZGCG010000485.1:0-2509 GCA_964524205.1 uncultured Sphingobacterium sp.
CACAACGATCGGGCAGGCTTTAATGGCTACATTTAATGGATTCGTGACAGTGATTTTAATTTTACGGGTGGGATTTTTATCCTTCCCTTTGGTGTACCAACCGGATTCCGATTGGGCATTAGCCATTCCGGCTGTAAAAAGTAAGGCAACAAATGCGGCGATTTTCATGTATTCTTAATTTAATTATATTGGTTTTATTATTTATTCTTTGTAATTACTATTTAGATAAAGGTTTCTACAGTCGGTCCACCCTTTTTATAAATTCATCAAAGACCTGAAAACTGATCTCCACACAATCAAGCGGGACTTTATCGGCAGTATCATCCGGCCGGTGATAAACCGGTAAGGTCTTTTCATCATAACCCCTGCTGTTTGCATGCAATGCTCTGGCACCTGATGGTTTGAAGGGCAAGGAATCCATTACAAATCCATCATTCTCTCCATAGATCGGTGTTGATTCAATATTCAAATCCTTATGAATATCCCTGATCATATCTTTAACGCCCTGATCTTTCGAATTGATCCATAGATTTGGTCCATAGGTCAGGGAATCAAAATTCAGAACATACTTAATATCCTGCATAGTATTCTCGGCAATCCGGCTATTAGCATAATGATATGCCCCTTCAAAAACATATTCTTCCGAATCAGAGGCAACAAAAGTCAGGGTGTGATTATTTTGCCTTACGGATGCAGCATGCGCAAGCATCAGCATGACAATAACTGAAGCGGCATTGTCATTGGCACCGGGCGTATTGAAAATGGAATCCAGATGGGCAATAATCAAAATTTCATTTTTACTTTTTCCAGGTATACGACCAATCACGTTGATTCCGGGGGCTTTATGAACGGGCTTATATTCAGATTTAATCCATGCCTGACTTTTATCCTTTGCCATACGGTCAAGCAGGAGAATATCCTGTTTCCCAAGTCCGAAAACAGGGACTGATTTATCGAGGTTTCCACTTCCCGATCCTGCAATAGCTCTCCCATACTGATTGACTGAAAAATATGCAAGAATCTGAGCACTTTGCTCATCAATAATTGTATAGCCAGCCCCATTTTTAGCAAATATTCCCTTTACACCTTCGACAGGAGTCCCATAACCTCTTTTTTGTGGGATTGCCTCAATATGTTGTCCGGCAACAATCAAATCTGAACTACTAACCGGACCCCAGTCATCAAACTCATATTTATCATAATTGACTTCAGGAAGAGAACGCTGCATTTCTTTCAAAACAATCTTTGCAGCTCTGGCATAGGCTTTACTGCCACTTGGCCTCGGACCGATATCCGTCACCAGTTGCTTTAATAATGAGATGGTATATTCCTGGCGTTTTTGTGCTGTGGAAACAAGATCAGATGATAAGCTGCTTTCAGCGAAAGACCATTTATTGCTGAGCATTAAAAATGCCAGTCCACCGGTCATTTTTATAAACTCAGCCCGCTGAAGCTTTTTATTATTTATCATCATTCAAATTAATTTTGTTTCATCAACTAAACAGTTTACCTGCAATCCATCATGGATTATAGTTTACGTTTAGTTCAGAAACCGGACCCAGTATCCCTCTTATATTTTTAGTACGGACCTTAATTGTATTCAGACCGCTCTGCAGTGCCCAATCCCAGGACTTTTGACTCTGATTTTGCCATTCTCCATCTTTATTGGCAACGAGAAATCCATCAAATCCACCAGGAGTAAAAGCATCAACTTCCACTTTCAGAATTCCGGATTTATTGGTCTCATTGAGATAAATTTTAGCCTGATTCAAAGGCTGGTAAAAATCCGATTCACGGTTAGTATATCGCTGATATTCATCACGTTTCGGAAATACATCATCATACCAGTTTAAAAACCCATCCCAGCCCCACATCGTATCACCGGTATGCACCGGTACAGGAAGAGGTTTTGAAAGGAAGTCGTTACGTGGGATTATGCGGAAATGCCCCATTATTTCGAGAATATGGGTACCGCCACCTCCCTGAATTGAGAAAGGATTATTGCCCTGACGCTGTCCAACTTTTAATGTTTTTACGAGTTCTTCACCAAACTCAGGTGCAAAAGGACGTTCCCAGGTTTCAGCACGGGGCATTGCAGCCGCAAGCAGATTATGAATTTCAAGCAGATTGAATGGAATACCTGTTTCGGGATCAAAATAATAATAGTCGCGGGTTGAGTCCATATAGATCCACTTATTCAACTGATTTGACCATACCTCGGTCACTTCATGCCCGCTTTCCCCTTCACTATGAATATTAATATGCCGGGCCTGATATCCCATTGACAGGAGTGCTCCAATCAAAGCCTGATTTGGATACAGACACATTTCAACCATACGGCGGCCTTTGAAAAAAGGTCCGTTTAGTCGTGGCATACCCGTTGCTTCATCAATTACCGGGCTAACGGTCACATCATTCCAGTTCCATGAGTAGGCTTCACTTCTGAGTGGTACACGATAAGCCCAGTTGAGCAGGCGCATCATCACTTCAAATTCAGTACTGGCACCTT
>CAZGCG010000486.1:0-2491 GCA_964524205.1 uncultured Sphingobacterium sp.
TTCAGATATCAGACAGAACAGCCAGATCTCTGGTAGGATGAATTATTGACAAAACTTATGCCGGTGTATAATCAGATTCCTGATTGTTTATATGATTTACCATGGTCCGGATGCGTTCATCTAACTGATTAGCTGAAGCTTCGAGAAGGTCTACGCATTCAGCGTCATTGGTAGCCGAAGGCTCCTTCATTAAGGCTATTAAACCCAAAATAGATGCAACAGGCTGTCTGATCTCATGCGACTGAATGCGGGCGATTTCCCGCAGCGATTCGTGCTGTTTTTTTAGTTGGTTTAAACTTCGGTCAAGTTCCATGATATGACTTACCTGATTAGCAAGGGCTCCAAGACATTCCAGTTGCTGTGCCGTCAGATCTTTAGGTTTGGTGTCGTAAACACATAAAGTACCCACGTTAAACCCATCATAGGACTTAAGATTTGCGCTGGCGTAGAAACGGATATGCGGATTATTGACAACAACAGGTGCATTTGCAAATCTGATGTCTTTAGTCGCATCCTTTACTACCATGATCTTGTCAATCTGAATCGCATGGGTACAAAACGAAGTGTTTCTTGGCATCTCTTCAACCTCAACTCCAACTTTCGCTTTGATCAGTTGCACATCATAATCCATAAGTGTAATCAAGGCAATAGGACTATTACAGATTACAGAGGCGAGCATGACAATCTCCTGAAGATCTTTCTGTCTTTCCAGATTAAAATCAAGATATCGCTGAACTGCCTGTACTCTTTCTGCTTCAATCATGGACATTTTTTGTTATTTAGGCCTATGATATCTACGTTATGATAGCCATCAAAGTTTTATTTATGAGATAGCCGGGCAATTATATTATAGAATTATGGTCAAAATATATCATTAAGGATAGTTTTAAACGTTCTGTTTTACAGGAACTTGTTATCGCTTATCCAATCTTTTAACTGGTTCATCCATTGAATTGCACTGGTTTTATTCTTCATGCCAAAACCGTGCCCTCCTTTGGGATAAATGAACATGTTGCTATAAATTTTATGTTTCTGTAATGCTTCATAATAAACAATGCTGTTTTTTACCTGGACAGAAGCATCATCACCCGCATGAACCAAAAATGCGGGAGGTGTATTTGGACCCGCCGTCAGTTCATTGGAATATTTTTCCAGAACTTTGGGATCCGGATTTTTGCCAAGCAAATTTTCCCTGCTTCCCCTATGGGTAATTCCATCCATGAAACTGATTACGGGGTAAATTAAAATAGAGAAATCAGGTCTTAAAGAAGTGTTTTTTGGATTTGCAATCAAGGTTTCACCGAATCTTGTGGAAGCACTGGCAGCAAGATGACCACCTGCAGAGAATCCCATAATTCCAATTTTTTGGGGATCTATATTCCATTCTGCAGCACGTTCCCGAACCATTTGTATTGCACGCTGGGCATCCTGCAAGGGCCCGATAGACTTATCCTGCATAGTAGTGTCATTTGGGATACGGTATTTTAGAACAAAGGCTGTGATACCCCATTTATTCAGTTCTTTAGCAACATCTGCACCTTCATGTGAGGCTGCCAGGATCTTGTATCCGCCACCCGGACAAATGATCACCGATGTGCCCTTATCAAGTGATTTCTCTGGCTTGTAAATGCTAAGTGTAGGTATAGATACACTACTGATACGAAGAACTCCGTCAGCACCCATAACAGACTTCTCTTTATTGGGAGCAGGTTTACTGTTTGGGATTTCAGAATCGTAAAGGGGTATGATCTTTTGTGCATTCACAGCATTGATGTTAAAAAGGATAGTGGAACAAAGAATGGTCTTAAAAATTGTTTTCATCTCTAAATTATTTAGTTTTTGTCTCCTGGGTGATACCTTGATTCAGCCCTTTTAAGTACATCCTCACGATAAAAGGCTACGGTTTTAAATTTGCGGTCAGCATACCGCTGCATTTGATCATCGAAATGAACTGATTTTGGATCAGCACTCTGACCACCTGCAAGCATGCTTTTGGCCTGAACTTTTTTCCCGAATTCAACTACTGCAACAAAACTATTGCCCGCAACTCCATATTGACGTTTAGTACCAGAACCTTTCCTGGTTCCGAAGGATGCCAATGCACCCCATTCACCTGAGGCCATGCCAATTGGGATGCTGGGTAATGCATCATTGAAATTCTGCTTGATATCTCCGTTAATTCGCTGATAACGGTTAAATTCTCCCCATGCCGTTTCTACAGAACCGAAATCCCGTTTCAAATCGGCCAGACTTTTTGCAAATATTTCCAGACCACACTCAACCAGCGCCAGCGAGACAATCGGTTGTGTTCCGCATAGGGCTGCACGGATGGTTGGCTGGTGTTCAAAATGCGGGCTCATGGCAAATGGTTTCGCATGACCCCACCAGCCGGACAGCGGATGCCGGAAGCTGGCCTGATGGCGTTCCGGAACCCAGATAAAAGCCGGTGAGCCGGGGCCGCCGTTCAGATATTTGTAGGTGCAGCCAACTG
>CAZGCG010000487.1:0-2485 GCA_964524205.1 uncultured Sphingobacterium sp.
GATGCTCCGCGGAGTCCGATCATTGGATTTTCTTCATGAGGTTCAAAGTATTTACCTCCTAAAAGATTGGCATATTCATTACTCTTAAAATCGCTGAGCCTTACAATAACATCATTAGGGTAAAATGCTGCTGCCACCAATGCTACGGATTCAGCAAGGCGGTCAACAAAGTATTCCTTTCCGTCTTTATAATTTTTTGTCAGATCATGGATCTCTTTTTGTAAAGCTTTGTCCTTAATCTTTTCAGGCTCACATAATGCGAGCGGATGGATCCGGATACTGTTGGAGATAGCGAATTCAAGTCTCAACAATCCAACACCTTTATTTGGGTAAGAACTTAATTCAAATGCTCTGTCAGGATCTGCCAAGATAAACATAGCCGAAGTTTCCGGTAATTTAAGTCCGCTGAAATCCTGTTCATCTACAGTCCATTTTAACAATCCCTCATAGATATGTCCATCCTTCCCATCAGCGCAGGAAACAGTGATCTTATCACCTGTTTTAATGGCCTCTGTTGCATTGCCTGTACCAACCACGGCTACTGTGCCCAGCTCACGGGCAACAATTGCTGCATGGCTGGTTCTGCCACCTTTATTGGTAACAATAGCCGCTGCTTTCTTTAAAACCGGATCCCAGTCAGGATTGGTGATGTCTGTTACAAGGATCTCGCCTTGCAGTAATTGATCGCCTTCAAGCGGACTCTTCAGAATTCTTGCCTTACCTGAAGCGATTTTATCTCCAAGAGCAATTCCGCTTGCCAGCAATTTGCTTTTTTCGCTTAGTTTATAGATTTCATGAACCTGTTTTTTCCCTTTAGCATGAACGGTTTCTGGTCTGGCCTGGACAATGTAAAGCTGATGATTAAGTCCGTCCTTCGCCCATTCTATATCCATTGCCTTTCCATAGTGCTTTTCAATTTGTAGACACCAATTGGCCAGAGTAATGACTTCTGCTCTGTTTAGTGAAAGTTCATTTTTCTTTTCCTCGGATGTGTCATTATTTATGATCGTCTTTTCAGCAGAAAGTGTATCTGATTTATGAGCATAGACCATTGTAAACTCTTTTTTCCCGCAATGATTCCTCAGAATAGGATCGTATTTCCCATCTTTTAATATGGGTTTAAAAATAGTCCATTCATCTGGTGTAACCCTTCCCTGGACAATGTTTTCGCCCAGACCCCAGATACTGTTGATAACTATCGTGCTTTTAAAGCCTGAATCCGGATCTATTGTAAATGCAACTCCCGATGAAGCCTTATCACTTCTTACCATTTGCTGAACTCCTGCAGAAATGGCAATATCCATGTCCACAAAACCCATATCATGGCGATATTTTATCGCCCGGTCGGTAAACAGGGATATATAACAGCGATGAATAGCGTCAAGTAATTGTTCCAGGCCGCTAATATTCAGAAAGGACTCCATTCTTCCCGCAAAACTCGCTGTTGGGAGGTCTTCTGCAGTGGCACTGCTTCTTACTGCAACATCCAATACCTTAATTCCACATTGTTCACAGAGATTAAAATAGGCTTCTTTACACTGCTTTTTTACTTCTTCGGGAAGTACCGACTTACTGATCAGTTCCCGTGCCTTTTCTCCGATTGAACTGAGATTGGATAAGTTTTTTCTGTCTAGCGATTCTAATAGGTCATTCAGTGGCTGCTCAATTTTATTTTCTTTTCGGAAAAGTCTGTAAGCATCTGCACTTAGGGCAAATCCATCAGGGATGTTTATGCCTTTAGATGAAAGTTGATTGAACATCTCACCCAGCGAAGCATTTTTTCCACCAACCTTTGGGAGATCTTCGATACTGATCTGTTTAAAGGGAATGATATAGTTAGATACAGACATGATTTTGTTTTTTAGCTTAGAATAATTGTCAATTTATAAGTATTAATCAGCTTACTCTTTGATTTTAAGCATTCAAAAAAATGACAGGAATCATCATTTGAGTTTTATTCTGGAAATTGTTAGCGTTATTAGCCTCTTTGGATCAAAGCCAGAATAGCAATGCAAATTTCCAAAAAACTCAAAATTTGGCTGTTAGATTTGTCTATTTGAGTTAATTTAAATGTTAAAGTTTGAAAGGCTTGAAAAAAAATACAAAAATGACTTGTCATTTTCTGTAATTAAATTAGATTTGTTTAACCTAAAAAATATAACGATGGACAAATTTACAAAAATGAAAAATTTGCTCGCTTCAGTTGAAGTTGATGCAAACAAATTCTACAATTCAGGTAACAGTGCAGCCGGAACAAGAGTTCGTAAAGGAATGCAGGATTTGAAAAATCTTGCTCAAGAGATCAGAAATGAAGTTACTGAGAAAAAAAATAGTGCGAAATAATTTTTCTCACTGTTTTAGATAATAAAAAAGCCCTTCCAATTTTTGGAAGGGCTTTTTTATTATTGCTGAATTTTTCTTTTTTTATTTTTTAAATCGGACCAAACGGATCATTCTGGCCATGATTCAGGTATTTTTTTTCAAG
>CAZGCG010000488.1:0-2483 GCA_964524205.1 uncultured Sphingobacterium sp.
TTCGAGAAGCAGGCGGGAGCGGAGATAAGGAAGTAGGAATTAGGGAATAGGGAATAGGGAATAGGAAATAGGGAATAGGAAATAGGAATTTGGATATTTACTAATTATGGACATGTAGTCACTATAACAATTCGCTTTTTTTTTAATATTGGGGATTAATCGGGAAGGTTAATTATTTACTCTGATTTTTTCTTTAGTCCATTAGGTATTTTTATAGTTTTAGTACTATCGTCAAAACTTATAACTTACGACTTATAACTTATTACTTACAACTCAAATGACAGTTACAGATCAGCTCAGTAAGGTAATTGATAAAACCAGCAGGTTAATTGACCTTTGTGCTGCTTTGCAGGAGGAGAATGATTTATTGAAACTGGAAAATGATTCTTTAAAACTGTCGCTCGAAAGCCGTGAAATTAAAAAAACTGAACTGGAGGAAAAGCTTCGTGTAATGACCCTGGCACGTTCTTTAGAGGGTATTCAGCCAACTGAATTGGGCTTGAGTGAAAAAACTCTTGACATAAAGCAAAAAATTACCGAATTTGTACGCGAAATAGATAAGTGTATTGTATTGCTGAAAAAGTAATACTTAGTGAACTAAGCTCAAATGGGAGAAATCTCCATAAAAATAAATATTGCTGACAGAGTTTACCCATTAAAGGTAAATATTGAAGAAGAGGAAATAATTAGAAGGGCAGCCAAAGTAATAAATGACCGCATAAAAGAATATCAGGACAATTATGCGGTTCGGGATAAACAGGATTTGTTATCAATGTGCGTATTGCATTACGCTACAACTACGCTGAAAGCGGAACGGAAAGTAATGCATGAAGATACGGATGTAACAGAAAAAGTTCATCAACTGGATCAGCTGCTGACAGATTTTTTTTCTAAGTAATATCGTTCTTTTTAACATAGAGCCATAAAGATTTAACCGCAGTTAAATTTTTGAGTTTCACTATTTTAAGCTTAACAATTCAGTATTAGAAGAGTTAAAAGGTTGATCATTTGCTTGCACCTGATCATGGCCAATACTCTAAACCTAATGAATGAAGCTTATACAGTACATGAGGCTTAAGATTTAGTTGCGGTTTTTTTATTTAAACAGAAATTATGGACATAATACAAATAGTGCTCTACGTTTTACTTGGGTTGGGTGCAGGAATAGTGATCGGGCGCTTTCTTTTAAGGAAGTTATTCAGGAACCAGGAAATGGGTGCCCAGAATAAGGCAAAAAAGATTTTAAAGGATGCTGAAACCAATGCTGAAATCCTGAAAAAGGATAAACTTCTGGAAGCAAGGGAGAAATTTTTGCAAATGAAGGCAGAGCATGAGCAGGAGATCAACAACAAGAACAATGCGATCAATCAGAGGGAGAATTCAATCAAACAGAAAGAACAGTCTATTAATCAAAAACTGGATAATCTGACTAAGAAAGAGGACGAATTAACAGCAATTAAAGGGAATCTGGAAAAGCAGATTGAACTGGCTAAAAAGAAGCAGGAGGATGTTGATGCTTTAAAAAATCAACATATTCAGCAAATGGAAGCTATTGCCGGCTTATCAGCAGAAGATGCTAAAAACCAACTGATTGATTCCCTGCGTGAAGAAGCCCGTACCCAGGCAATGATCCAGATCAAGGATATTGTAGATGAGGCTAAACTTACTGCAAACAAGGAAGCAAAAAAGGTAGTTATTCAAACTATTCAGCGTACAGCGACAGAAAGTGCGATTGAGAACACGGTTTCGATCTTTAATATCGAGAATGATGAGATTAAGGGTCGGGTTATCGGACGTGAAGGCCGTAACATTCGTGCGCTTGAAGCTGCTACAGGAATCGAAATTATCGTTGACGATACTCCAGAGGCAATTATCCTTTCCGGATTTGATCCTGTAAGACGTGAAATAGCCCGCCTGGCCCTGCATCGTCTGGTAACAGATGGTCGTATCCATCCGGCCCGGATCGAAGAAGTAGTTGCCAAGACTAAAAAACAGATCGAAGATGAGATTGTAGAAATAGGAGAGCGTACAGTGATTGACCTGGGTATTCATGGATTGCATCCTGAACTGATCAGAATGGTAGGCAGAATGCGCTATCGTTCATCGTACGGACAGAACCTTTTGCAGCACTCACGTGAGGTTGCTAATTTCTGCGCAACAATGGCTGCAGAACTTGGTCTGAATGTGAAAATGGCTAAGCGTGCCGGATTGCTGCATGATATAGGTAAGGTTCCTGACGATAATCCTGAACTGCCGCACGCAATTTTAGGAATGCAACTGGCCGAAAAATATAAGGAACATCCTGAGGTTTGTAATGCAATAGGTGCCCACCACGATGAAGTTGAAATGACTTCGATGATATCACCTATTATTCAGGCTTGTGATGCAATTTCAGGCGCAAGGCCGGGAGCAAGAAGGGAAGTGGTAGAAAGCTATATCAGACGTCTGAAAGAACTTGAGTCGCTTGCATTATCTTATCCGGG
>CAZGCG010000489.1:0-2456 GCA_964524205.1 uncultured Sphingobacterium sp.
CTATAATAATCAAGGCTTTTGATGAACTGGGTGTAAAAACGAAGCAGTATGCCAGAGTTGTATTCGGGGTGTTGGTTGTTGAAGATATTGTGGTAATTCTGTTAATGGTTTTACTTTCTACAGTTGCTGTCACCAAACAATTTGAAGGTACAGAAATGTTGTTTACAGTAGGTAAATTGCTGTTCTTCCTGATGCTATGGTTCATTGCAGGAATATTCCTCCTGCCTAGTCTCTTAAAAAAAGCAAAGAACCTGCTGGATGAAGAAACATTGCTTATTCTGGCCATTGGGCTTTGTCTGGGAATGGTTGTCATCGCGACTCAGGTTGGATTTTCGGCAGAGCTCGGAGCCTTCATTATGGGATCTATCCTCGCCGAAACTACCAAAGCCGAAAAAGTCGAGCATCTTATAAAGCCGGTAAAAGACCTCTTTGGAGCTATTTTCTTCGTATCCGTCGGAATGCTCATCGATCCCCTTACCATCATGGAATACCGCTGGCCAGTACTTTGGATTACACTCCTCGTTCTTTTTGGCAAATTCTTTAGTACAGCAGCAGGAGCTTTATTATCCGGGCAACCACTTAAGCAATCAGTACAGGTTGGAATGAGTATGGCTCAGATCGGGGAATTTGCTTTCATTGTGGCTTCACTGGGGCTATCACTCGGTGTAACCAGTGATTTTCTATTCCCTGTTGCTGTAGGTACATCTGCAATAACCACATTTACCACCCCTTACATGATCAGGTTTTCACCAAAAGTTTACGAGGGTATCCTGAAAATTCTTCCTGAAAAATGGATCATCAACCTGAATAATTATTCAAGCAGTACCCAAAATATACAGGCAGAAAGCAACTGGAAAAAAGTCTTTAGATCCTACCTTAATATTGCGGTAAGCAATGGTATTATTCTTCTGGCTCTGATGCTGCTTTCTATAAATTTCCTTCAGCCTTTTCTGGATCAAAATATTGAAAATGATATATTAAGCTCTTCGATAGGACTATTGATCTCATTTGGCGCTGCTGCACCATTTATTTGGGCACTCATTGCAAAAAGGCCAGGTAAATTGGGTTATAAAGAACTATGGCTTGATAAAGAATATAGCCGTGGACCATTACTGGTTCTGGAAATTGCCAGGGTGATCATCGGACTATTAATAATGGGATTCTGGGTAAACAAACTCTTCTCTGCAATGGTTGCCATTCTTATCGCGATGCCACTGATTGTAGTCGTTTTGATGCTTTTCTCGCAGCGATTGCAGCGCTTTTATCAAAGACTTGAAGGACGTTTCCTGTCGAATTTTAATGCAAGAGAAATTGCTGAAGAAGAGAATGCATATTCTGAAAAGATCCTTAGAAAACATTTTAAACCGGAGTCTGAGCTTGTTCCATGGGAGGCCCATATGGTTGATATGCAGGTCGATCAAAACGCTGATTTTATAGGAAAAAATCTGGAAGAGCTCGCATGGCGGGAAAAATATGGAGTCAATATTGCTTACATCAAACGTGGCGACAAATTGATTTATGCACCTTCCCGCTTTAATAAACTACTTCCTTTCGACCATGTCGGAATAATTTCAACCGATGAACAAATGCAGCAATTCAAACCTGTATTTGATGCCACCGAGGCCATTGACACCGGTGAATATGATGTTGAAGATATTGTTGTCCAAAAAATCGTAGTTGATGAGCATAATAAGCTAAAAGGACATACTGTCCGAAACTCGGGTATCCGCGAAAGAACAAATGGGCTCATCATTGGAATAGAAAGAAATCAGGAAAGAATTTTGAACCCGAATTCTCAAATGGTCTTTGAATGGGGTGATATTGTGTGGATTGTTGGAGAACGGAAAAAAATTCAGCAGCTGAATGCCACCTGATTAGTATCCAGAGACAATTAGATTAATTATCGCTACAGAGTTTATTATATTTTGTCTTTCGGATATTCCGTAGCAAGCTTCAATATAATATTCAGGACTATAATAAGACAAAACCTTCATTCGCCCCTGCGATAGGATGGTGAATTCATAAGTATATGATTCATAGATTTCATACTTTTTAGCACAAAAATTTGGGATATCCTTTTCATCCCTTATTCTGAACAAGTCATTCTGCTGAAAGGTTTTCCAGATCTGATCGAGTGAATCGGGTGATAGATTCAGGTCTGTTAATATGTCTTTTGAACCCAAATATGAATATGCCTTGAGCTGTTCGTCTCTTCCAGTTAAAATAAAATATTTAGCTTCTGATACCCCATCTCCAGGAAAATAGGTTCGAAATGCCAGTACAAAATCATTCTTTGAGTTGAGCGACTGCATAAATCGCTGTACCCGGGAATTGTCATATTTATTTCCGTTTTCAATCCGTAATAGCTCCTGGGAAAATGCAGGTGCCAAAAATAAAATAAATGAAAGAGTCAAAAAGATTTTCAAAATTATATGGAATATGTGGGGGCAAAATAC
>CAZGCG010000490.1:0-2441 GCA_964524205.1 uncultured Sphingobacterium sp.
CCATCCAGAATTCCTATACCAACTCTGCCAAATAATTTATGTTCAATGTTTGCACGATGGGTAGGTGATTCCATCAGACCCGTGTGCGCAAGACTCAGGTTTTGAGCCAAAGCAAGGTTTTCACCAGCAATTCTGAACTGAATTCCTTCTCTTCTGATTCTATCGAACGGGCTTTTTCCCTCAGGGTTAAAATGAGAAAAATATCCCCTTCGAAACATGTCTTTTGAATGTGTTCTGGCCACTTCCGCTAGTTCTTCGTCAAAGTACAGGGCTGGAAGTCCCAGTTTTTCTCTTTCAGTATTGATCATATTTAACATTCCGATTTCCAGCTCTTTTCTGGGCAAGGGTTCTGCAACTTTAAAAGGTAATGGTATAATCTCCTTTCCATTTGGGAAAATGGTAAGGCTTCTGCCAAATTTATTTCTGAGGTCATTCAGAACATTATTAACATCTTCTCCAGCCCAGTCCGGTTTTTGTGTTAATGTGTTGGCTAATATGCTTTTTCTGGCCTCTTTCGTTGCATCCCCGACGGGGTAAAGGAGAAAAAACAGAGATAATAAAAGGGCATAAAACAAACCTGAAAAAATACCAGGGATTATTCCGCTCAATTTATTTAAGTGATGTTCATTTCTTGATTCCGGTATTTTTTCAGTGATCCCGTCACAAATTTCATAGATCATCCGGCTGAAGATGGCCAGGATGAGGATGAAACTCATGGGTCTTAACCAAATAATAGAAATGCTGAAAAGTTTATCAAGAAAGGTGGCAAGTAGTTCTGAAAATAGCAGCGCAGCTATTAAGCTGCCAAGCCAGATGAAAATTTCTGTAATGGATGCCAGAAAGCCAATATGCCAGCCCCGCCATGCTGAAATCAGGATTAAACCAATTAAAATCAGATCGATATAATTCATTGCTGGCATAGAAAAAGCCCTTTGTTCGAAAATACTCAAACAAAGGGCTTAAATCCTAATAACAATAGCTTTTAAGATCAGATTACCATATTTTGATGCGATCTTCCGGCTTTTTGTAAAGTTTATCACCCGGCTTTATATCAAAGGCCTGATACCATGCATCCATATTAACCGGAGCACCAATTGTACGATAAGGACCAGGAGAATGGGTATCTGTCACAATTAACTGTGCAGCAGTTTCGTTCAGGATATTACCTTTCCAAACCTGCGCCCAGGAAAGGAAGAATCGCTGATCGGGGGTAAAGCCATCAATTTTAACATTGCCTTTTCCCTGTTTGGTCATTTTGAAGGCTTCATACGCTGCATTCAGCCCGCCAAGGTCACCAATGTTCTCACCAAGTGTCAGTTTACCGTTAACGTGAACCGTGTCAAGCACTGTATAGGCGTCAAATTGTTCCTGTAATGCAGTTGCTTTAACTTTAAACTTGCTTCTGTCTTCATCTGTCCACCAATTGCGTAAAGTACCATCTTTGTCATACTGGCTTCCTGAATCATCAAATCCATGGGAAATCTCATGGCCAATAACTGCTCCAATACCGCCATAGTTTACAGCATCATCTGCATTTGGATCAAAGAAAGGGAATTGGAGGATACCTGCCGGGAAGACAATTTCGTTATTTACCGGATTATAATAGGCATTTACAGTTGGTGCAGTCATTGCCCAGCGTGATTTATCAACAGGTTTGCCCAGTTGATTCACCATTTCAGTATAGCTCCAGGTTCCTGAATTTCTGACATTGTTAAAGAACGTACCTCTGTTAATTTCCAGCCCCTCGTAATTTTTCCATTTGTCGGGATAAGCAATCTTCGGAGTAAATGCATGAAGTTTATCCAGGGCTTTTTGTTTGGTCACATCCGTCATCCAGTCCAGATTTTTTATCCTGATCTCATAAGCCTTAACCAAATTGCTAACCAGTTCCTGCATTCTTGCCTTTGCTTCAGGCTTGAAGTGCTTTTTAACATAGATCTGTCCCAGAAGATCACCTACGGAGCCATCAGTTAAAGAGGACATCCGCTGCCAGCGCGGAGTTTGTACTTTCTGACCTGTCAGTATTTGTGTAAAGGCAAAACTGGCATCAACAAAGTCAGAACTCAGGTAAGGTGCCGAACTTTTTAGAACATTCCACTTCAGGTATGTTTTGAGGTCATCGAGTGATGCTGAGCCCAACAAGGCATTCAGATCAGTAAAGAATTTTGGAGAGTTCACCAATACAGTATCCTGTCCATTTACCTTCATGAGGGGGAGTAAACTCTCCCAGTCAAGGTTAGGAGTTGTTTTACTTAGATCTGCTATGGCAAACTTATTATAGGTTTTATATGGGTCGCGCATTTCAACACGGCTCATTTGAGCCGCTGCCAGGAACTTTTCTATATTGAAAATTATACCTGCGTTTTTTTCAGCATCGGCCTGAGTCGAACCTGTAAGCGTGAAAAGTTTGCTGATATAATTTTTATAGGATTCCTGAATTT
>CAZGCG010000491.1:0-2437 GCA_964524205.1 uncultured Sphingobacterium sp.
TCTACAGGTGATCAGGGTAAATTCAGAATGAATCTGGAATTTGATAAATCAACGGCTCTGGAACAAAATAATGAGGTTTCATACAAGATTGAGACATTCATATTGAAAAACCCTGCTGTTGCAACGGTGTTTAGTAATGTGGGCGGACCGAGTACAGGAATTGGAAGTTTAGGGCAGGGATCTGCAAATAAAACTGAGTTTACCATTCAATTGAAACCTGCATCCGACAGGGCCGGGCAATCTACAGAGGACTTTATGAAAAAGCTAAGGGAAGAGTTGCAGCTGAAATTCCCGGGGATAAACTATTCAATGGCATCATTAGGTTTGATTCCCCGCTCAGCTCCGATAGAGCTTACTTTAAGCGGCAGTAATGAGGAAATGGTGATGAAGGCCGGAGCCCAAATGCAAACGGCAATCGGACAAATTCCCGGTGCAGATAATGTGCGACTCTCGGTTGAAGCTGGTAGTCCCGAATATATGGTTGTGCCTGATAAAGATAAGATGCAGCGTTTGGGTTTAAGTACCGCCTATGTGGGTATGGCATTGCGGACTGCCTTTACCGGAAATGACGATGCAACCTTAACCGAAAATGGTACAGAGTACCCGGTCAGGATCTGGCTGGATCAGTTTAGCCGTCAAAATTATGATGATGTAAAGCGTTTAACAGTTATCAACCCGATGGGTATACCGGTAGAGGTTTCTCAGTTTGCAAGTATTGAGCAAAGTAATACAGCATCATTACTTGAACGGAAAGACAGACAACCGGCTGTTACGTTAACTGCGGATGCATTGGGACGTCCATCAGGTACAGTTGCCGACGATGTGCTCGCTTACCTGAAGGCAAATCCCTTGCCCGGTGATGTTCAAATGACCTGGGGAAGTGACATTAAAAGACAAAATGATAGTTTTGGTGCCTTAGGATCGGTTTTGCTTATTTCCTTCCTGCTTATTTACCTGATTATGGTTGCACTTTATGACAGTTTTATTTATCCTTTTGTGGTCTTGTTCTCTATACCGGTAGCCTTAATTGGAGCATTCTTTGCGCTGAATCTTTCAATGAATAATCTGAGCTTGTTTGCTTTACTTGGTTTGATTATGCTGATGGGCCTGGTGGTAAAAAATGCAATTTTGATTGTCGATTTCACAAATCAGTTAAAGGCAGAAGGAATGCATTTCAGACAGGCATTGATTACTGCCGGAAAGGGAAGGATGCGGCCGATTCTGATGACTACCTTATCAATGGTCATCGGGATGTTGCCAATTGCTCTGGCCTCTGGTACAGCATCAGAATGGAAGAATGGTCTGGCCTGGGTAATTATCGGCGGACTTTTATCCTCCCTTATTCTGACTGTATTTCTGGTGCCTGTGATTTATTATCTGGCAGACAGGCTTAAGGAGAAAATGGCTAGATAAAGCTTGTGAAATTTCCGATTATCGACCTGATAGCTATCGGGTCTGACTGTTTTCCGACTTGCGAAATCACCTAAGCGAGCGGAAAGTCGATTTCGTCAGTCGCTAAATTATAATGTGACTGACGAATTTTACTTGCATGGCGCCTAAGTAAATTCGTATGTCTGATCGTTTGGACTTACGAAATCACCTAAGCGTTTAGAAAGTAGATTTCGTCACCCGATAGCTATAGGGTCGCAGAGTAGAACAGGCGACTGACGAATTTAAATATATGACGCCTAAGTAAATTCGTAACCCGATAGCTATCGGGTCTTACCTAGTCCGCCAGCTTAATAGTTGCTTTCAAATGCTCAGCCAACCTGCCAATCGCATTTGCCGCAATATTTATCTGCTGTTGTGCCTCTTTCCAGTCGCGCTGTTCGATCGCTTCCCGGACTCCGGGCATGGTCTTCACTCCGTATCCGGTATAAAAGCCCGGAGCATACAGCGTATGTTTATACCATGGACGACGTGGCAAGCCCTGTTCTGTCAGCAGGCTTTGTTCAGCACGGTAGAGTGCTTTGTTGATATCTTCAAGCGCTGATTTTGAAATGCTTTCCTTGCTAAGACTTACAGATAATGAATTTGCTGACTGGTCCAGTTGAACCAAAGAGTTCTGAATGGGGGAGAAGTCAATGAAAGGAACTTCTGCCTTTGCTAAAGGAGCTTTTGTAGGCTTTGTTGGATCATCAGCCAGCTTATAGTTGTTGCCTTGTACCACCTGGTTAAAAACCAGCGTGGATTCTCTCATCTGATCAGTCATACTGATCATTTCACTTACATAAGCTGATATCGTTTTGTGCAGGTTTTTAAATTCAAACGGAAGAGTATCGGCATTTGCCATTCTAAGCACAGCACGGCCAATAGTTTGGGATAGTGCGCGACCATATAGGAAGCCCGGATCACCAAATCTGCTGTAATAATCGTAAGAGTCATAAGCAGTATGATATTCACCTCCGGCATTTTCTCCACCATAATAAATGTTCAG
>CAZGCG010000492.1:0-2435 GCA_964524205.1 uncultured Sphingobacterium sp.
TTATCACTTTTCAGTATAAAACCCTGACCATTCTTGAAAAAGTACATATTTTCAAACCAGTCGACCCAGGTATTTTGTTTTTCCTCATAAATAATGCTTTTACTTCCGCTCTGAGGGTTAACGCTATAAATGATAAGGTTATTCTGGTCGCGGTTCATCCATTGCATCCAGAGGGATTTACTATCTGCCATCCAGAATGGAGTGCCAAAATACTGATCCATTTTGGGGTCAAAATCTGTCCAGACAATGCCTTTGCTACCGGCGGTGACAATACCTGTTTTAACTTCCGGATTTTTATCCCCAGGCTTTGGATACCTTGTATTTTCAAGAAAACCATGCTGTCCTTTGGAGTTGTAGATCGGGAAAACGGGTACTTTGGAGTCGTCAAAGCGCATAAAGGCAATTTTCTTGCTATCGGGACTCCACCAGAAGGCTTTATAACGGCTTGCCCTGCCGAGGATCTCCTCAAAATATACCCATGATGCCCATCCGTTATAGACCACATCAGAACCGTCTGTGGTGTACCGGGTTTCGGTATTAGTATTAATGTCAATAGAATACAGATCGTTATTGCGGGTAAATGCTACCTGAGTTCCATCGGGTGATAAAGTTGGGTTCTTTTCAACAAGCGTGTCCCGGGTCAGTTGTTTTTCAATACCGGCAGCGCTTTTAAAAAAAATATCTTTGTTTCTTATAGAAACTGAAGCAATATTAACCTGTGCGGGAGCTGATGGAACAGCCTCACCGCTGCGAACGTCAACCGTATAAGGCTTGGTTTGCAGACCTTCAACACGATATTCAATATAATGGGATTCATCTGCCCAGCCGCGGTAAGCTGGCATTGGATTGAGCAGATCTTTCGGCGGACTGACAAAGGCTTCCTTGAAATTCAGTTCTTTTAATTGGGCTTGAATGGAGGAGGAGAAAAGCAGCAAGCTTAAAATAAGGGTATAAGATAACTTAGTATTCATCTTTGAATGTTCAGGGCTAAATTGGTTTTGATCTTTGGGTGATATGCTGGTTAAAGGCATATTATTCAAAGATATGAAAAATGAGCCATTTTCGGATAGTATGGGTTTTAAAGCAAATTGAAGATTAATGCTTTTTTTCTCTCTAGAGAATGAATTTATATGGTAATTTAGGATATGGAACCCAATCTTACAAATTATAAAGACCTTCAGGATTTTGGAAACCTGGAACTGCTTTCAAGGCAGGTGGTTGAAGGTTTTATAACAGGTCTTCATAAAAGCCCATTTCATGGTTTCTCTGTTGAATTTGCCGAGCACCGGCTTTACAATAAGGGTGATTCGGTTAAAAATGTGGACTGGAAACTCTTTGGGCGGACAGATAAATTATTTGTGAAGCGCTTTGAGGAGGAAACTAATCTGCGCTGTCAAATTGTTCTGGATGTTTCCTCTTCCATGTATTATCCTGAAAAGGATTTTAATAAATTATTGTTCTCTGTTTATTCGGCAGCATCTTTAATGTACCTGTTTAAGAAGCAAAGGGATGCCTTTGGCTTAAGTTTATTCTCTGATAAGCTGGAACTGTCGACTGCCGCTAAATCAACAGCAGTACATCAGAAATACTTATTCTCTGAGCTTGAGGGTTTAATGAACAGAAAGGGCAGGGACAGTCGTACGGCTGTAGCTTCTGCTTTGCATCAGATTGCAGAACTGATCCATAAGCGTTCACTGGTCATTATTTTTAGTGATATGCTCGTGGGAGAGTCGGAAGAGGGTTTGTCGGAGATATTTTCAGCCTTGCAGCATCTAAAACACAATAAACACGAAGTAATTATATTCAACGTTTTGGATCATAAAATGGAGATGGACTTTGATTTTGATAACCGACCTTATCATTTTATAGATATTGAAAACGGAGAGGAGCTAAAAGTGCATCCCAATAATGTTAAGGAAGCCTATATTGAAGCTTTTGATACTTATCATAAAGAACTAAAACTAAAGTGTGCACAATATAAGATTGATCTGATTGATGCGGATATTCATGATGGGTTTTATCAGGTTTTGCACTCGTATTTGATTAAGAGGGAGAAGATGGGGAGATGAGAGTTGAGAATGGGGAATAGGAAATAGGGAATGGAGAAAGACAAGTGTTCTGCTAAAAATCAAAGCTGGTACCTTATATTGAAAAGGGTCAGCCTTTGGACTTTTATAGCAAATAATTTCTTTCCAACTTGTCCGAATGTTTCCATCCTAGCATTGGGTAAAGGAAATGAGTCTTGGCTGCTCCGTATTTATGACAAAGGTTAAGAATTATAATATGGTTATAGAACGTTTTCTGGCCAAAGTAGTATCTCTCCGTTTGCTTTTTTTCCGCCTTGGCTGGTGCGGTAGAGCTAAGCCAAGCCTTAATACTAACTTTCGAAGCAGCAGACGCAGCGGCGGGGTTTTGGTCCTTTTTTCCTGAGTGGC
>CAZGCG010000493.1:0-2410 GCA_964524205.1 uncultured Sphingobacterium sp.
TTCAATGGCGGGACTTGGTGCAGCCCTAACTATTGGATTTGTTCCTTCCCTGATTGCAAATACTCTGGATCAGAATGCGGTTTTGGATCTTAGAAATGCTGCTGAGCCAATTATTGATATACACCAGCATACAGATTACAGTGGAAGGTCAAATGATCTGCTGATTCCTCATCAGCGTGCAATGGGAGTAACTAAAACAATTCTATTGCCTGCAGGTCGTTCGCTTAGTTATGGCTCAACCTATTATGGCTATAGTAATGGACTTCAGGCACAAGCCACTGGTAATGAAGTATGCTATCAGTTTGCTAAAGCTCATTCCGATGAATTTATTTTCGGGGCGAATGAAGTTCCGGATATGCCGGGTGCAGTACAGGAGATTGAAAAATATCTGAAGCTTGGCGCTCCTGTTATCGGGGAGCTCAAATTCGGACTTGATTGTGATTCTCCGGCAATGCAAAGTATTTATGAACTGGCTCAGTCTTATAATGTTCCTGTTCTGATGCACTGGCAGCATAATATGTATAACAGAGGTATTGAACGCTTCCACACGATGCTGAAGAAATACCCAAAAGTGAATTTTATTGGTCATGCACAAACCTGGTGGGCAGATATAGACAAGAATCATATCGATCAGAATATTTTATATCCTAAGGGTAATGTCAGCAGGGGCGGACTAACAGATCGTCTGCTTACTGAATATCCGAATATGTTTGGTGATTTCTCAGCAGGTTCGGGATTAGGATCGCTGACCAGAGATGAAGATCATGCCCGCGGATTTTTAGAACGTCATCAGGATAAATTACTTTTTGGTAGTGATTGCTCTGATTCAATCGGTACCGGAAAATCCTGCCTTGGAGCAAATATCATTCCTGCTATCCGTAAATTGGCTCCAAATAAAACAATCGAACGGAAAATTCTTTACGGGAATGCCAAAAAATTATTCAAACTCTCCTAAGTGTCCAAAAACTATTCAAAATAAATATCTTAAATCCTTCAGAATGAAAATTTTAATCATTAATCTGCTAATAGTTCTAGTAACATTCATCATTCCTGTTCAGGCACAAAATACTACTAGCCTTGAATGGAAAGCCGGTGTTGGAAAAGCCGATATTACCCCTAAGATGGCAATGCCTATGGCAGGTTTTGCTTCCCGTACTCACTCATCAGAAGGTACTTTGCATTCGATCTGGGCAAAGGCACTTGCTCTCGAAGATTCAAAGGGAAATAAGGCTGTAATGATCAGTTCTGATCTTTTGGGTTTCCCTAAAGATGTATCCGACCGTATCAGAGACCGGATAAAATCGAAATATGGATTAGATCGTGCTCAGATTTTGCTGAACAGTTCCCATACCCATTCAGGGCCTGTAATTGGGGATGCACTCATGGATATTTACGTGCTTGATAATCAGCAAATTGAAAGTATTAAGCAATACACCAAAATTCTCGAGGATCAGGTTGTAACTATGGTAGGTGAGGCTCTTAAGAATATGGAACCGGCTGGGCTTTATGCACAGAACGGGGTTACACGTTTTCAGGTAAACCGCCGTAACAATGCAGCAAATTTACTTACTCAGCTTACTGAGCTTCAAGGTCCCAATGATTACGCAGTACCGGTGATTAAAGTTTTGAATGCAAAAGGAGACATCAAGGCAATTGCTTTTGGATATGCCTGTCATCCAACAGTTTTAAGCGGTTATGATTGGTCTGGTGATTACCCGGGATTTACCCAGATTGAGCTTGAAAAAGCTTATCCGGGGGCTACTGCATTATTTTTTCAAAGTGCCGGTGCTGACCAGAATCCTTTACCAAGAAATACAGTTCCTTTGGCTAAACAATACGGAAAAGAACTGGCAGCAGCTGTTGAACGGGTGCTTGAAGAGGATATGAGAAAATTGCCTTCGGGTTTGATTACGAGTTATTCAGAATTGGATCTCCCGCTGGCAACACCACCAACGAAGGAAGAATATACAAAATTCATAAATACTACTAATGTTCCTTACCAAAAGAGATGGGCTGAGCGAATGAGGGGAAAAATCAGATCCGGAGAAAAATTAATAAGCTCTTACCCATATCCTGTTCAGGTATGGTCAATCGGAGATCAGCCCATTGTAAGTCTTGGAGGTGAACTTCTTATTGAATATGCTATAAAAATTAAACAAATGCTGGGTGCTGATGCATTTGTATATGGATATTCAAACGATGTAATGGCCTATGTTCCTTCATCACTGGTGCTAAAAGAGGGCTCTTATGAAGGGGAATCTCATACCGTTTATGGTCTGCCTTCCAAGTGGCAGGTAGGTATCGAAACGAGGATCTTGAATGAAGTAATTAAACTATCAGAGAAGAACGGTCTGATTAGAAATAGGAAATAGGAAATAGGAAATAGGAAATAGGGAATAGGAAATAGATA
>CAZGCG010000494.1:0-2398 GCA_964524205.1 uncultured Sphingobacterium sp.
AAGAAATTGTCGTTTACCCCAACTTTATCCAGATTCAGAACAGATGCCCAGAGTTTTGTTAGCAATTTCTCCGTTTCTGAAAACGGGGCCTTGTAAAGTGTCTGAATGTCAGGTCGTTCCATGCCGGGAAGGGGAAGGGCTTTACGATCGACCTTCCCATTGCTGCTCAGTGGGAGTTCAGGAATGTCAATGAAAAGAACAGGAACCATATATTCCGGTAATTTTGATCTGAGGTGTTCCTGTAATTTTTCTTTATTGTATTTTCCTTCAGAACCTACGAGATAAGCTATCAGTTTCTTTTCGGAATTATTATCTTCCTTTACATGAACCAGGCATTGTCTTATTCCCCCAAACTCCAGAATGACATTTTCTATTTCACCGGGTTCAATCCTGAACCCACGGATCTTTACCTGCTCATCTGCACGCCCAAGATATTCAATGGTACCATCTTCAAGCCATCGGGCAAGGTCGCCGCTTCGATAAAGGCGAGTATGTTCGTTAATGGCAAAAGGGTTCTTTAGAAAACGGCTTGCATTAAGCTCCTGCCGGTTTAAATAACCCCTCGCAACCTGTACACCACCGATATATAATTCGCCTTCTTCGCCGATAGCACATGGATCCTGAGTCTTATTCAGAATATAGATGCTGGTATTCGCGACAGGTTTGCCGATGTAAACTTTTTTTGCATTCAGAGGTGCCGGCCAGCAAGTCACATCAATTGCAGCTTCTGTAGGTCCGTATAAATTAAATAATCCTGCATGTCCCAATTTTTCCCCAAAAAGGGAAAGCTGGTGTGGAAAAAGCTCCTCACCTGAACACAATACCCGTCGAAGACTTTTACAGCTCCCCTCCCGGATACCCAAAAGGAAAATTTCGAGCATGGAGGGCACAAAATGGATTGTAGTAACCTCTTGTTTATCAATTATTTCTTCGAGGTATTGGCTATCTTTTTGTCCGCCGGGTCTGGCCAGAACGAGTTTCGCTCCAATCATTAGTGGCCATAGCAGTTCCCATACTGAAACGTCAAAGCAGAAGGTGGTTTTTTGCAGTACAACATCATCCTGCCTCAGATTAAAAAAACTCTGTGTCCAGTTCAATCGGTTAACCAGGCCTTTGTGTTCATTCATAACCCCCTTTGGACGGCCGGTCGAACCTGAAGTATAGATTACGTAGGCAAGATCATCAGGATCGATCTTTATCCCCGGAACATCAATAGGACTCTGTTGCAAATCCGGATCAGAATCGAGTATTATGACATCCAGATCTGCTTTATTGAATATTTCGGGATTCCTGTTCGTATACTGATCAGTGAGAATTATTTTAAGATCTGAGTCCTCAAGCATGAAGCTGATTCGTTCTGCAGGATATTCCGGGTCAATTGGCAGGTAGGCAGCACCGGCTTTCATTATGCCGAGTATTCCGCTAATCATCTCCATGGACCGATCCAGACAGATTCCTACTAGATCATCTTTTTTGATTCCTTTGGAAACTAAATAGGCGGCGATCTGATTTGTCCGGATATTAAGTTCAGTATAAGTCAGACTTTCATTTTCAAAAACAACGGCAGTTCGATTTGAATTTGCTATAGCAGCCAGATTGAAGAGTTCGCAATAATTTGTTGGGCCGGGGTAATCTACTCCGGTATCATTGAATGAAAACAGAATTTTTTCTCTTTCCTCTGGTTTTAACATGAATTCTGTCTGATACGATCTGAATTGTTAATCTACTAAAATAGTCGGTTTTTAATCGCTTTAATTAAATATTTATCCTAAATGGCAAATATTTATCGATAAAAACAGACTGGTATTTGAATTTTTCCAGCCCCGGATGGACCTATTCAGCAAATTATATTATTCAGAAACAAACTTAATTTTTGGCAAAATAAATTCAAGAATCGTGCCGATGAGTTCTTCGATACTGTGTTCAGCAGTTTTTAAAACAAGTTCAGATTCTTCAGGAATTTCGAAAGGGGAACTTATCCCTGTAAATTTTTTTATTTCTCCTGAACGGGCTCGTTTATAGAGTCCTTTCACATCGCGCTGTTCGCAAACTTCAAGCGGGCAATCAACAAAAATTCTGACCAGTTTCTCAGCTCCGATTGTTTCCCTTACCACTTCTCTGTCTTTGGCAAAAGGCGAGATAAATGCTGAAAGTACGATTAGCCCGGAATCAAGCATTAGGTTGGCAACTTCACCAACTCTTCGAATGTTTTCAGTGCGGTCTTCTTCAGAAAAGCCGAGGTCTTTACACAATCCATCCCTGATTTTATCGCCATCCAGAATATAAGTCTTGTATCCTCTTTTGAACAATTCTGCTTCCAATGCATCCGACAAGGTGGTTTTTCCAGATCCTGAAAGACCGGTAAACCATAAAACTAATGAGCGTTGATTCAGAAGCT
>CAZGCG010000495.1:0-2389 GCA_964524205.1 uncultured Sphingobacterium sp.
CTCAATTTATTTTTTTCTGCATTTTCAGTATAATGGCTGGTTCCTCTTTGCAGGCTTGGGTCTGTTGAACGACAAGCTGGAATTTATTACAGGCGAACGAAAGAAACTTTACAGGGCGTTCCAGCTTTTTTGCATTGCTTGCATTCCAGCGTATTTCCTTTCAATTCTTTGGATGGAATTTATCAGCAATATTTACATTTTGCTCATTGCAGCAGTAATTGCACAATTGGCTGCCTGGATAATTATACTGAAAGTTTATTACAAGAATAGAAGTTTGATCCGGCAGAAGATTACATATTATGGGAAAATCCTGCTGATCTTGTCGGCTTTAGCTTTTACAATAAAACTGATTTTACAATCGGGATCGATACATCCGGAGTTAAGCCATTTATCCTATGGATTCAGGCCAATAATAATCGGGTACCTGCACCTTGTTCTGTTGGGTGTAACAAGCATTTTCCTATTGGGATATATTGTTTCCTTTGAGCTGATCAGAATCAACAAATTATTAATCAGGGGAATATTCATCTTTGTTGGAGGAGTAATTATCAATGAGTTGTTACTGATGATTCAGGGTGTTGCAGCATTAAGTTATACTGCAATTCCTTATATCAACGAAATGCTGCTTCTTGCTGCCGTGATCCTATTCAGCGGCATTCTGATCATGCTAATTAGTCGTTTCAAATTTATAAAACAAGCTGAGAATCTGCATAATTAATTAATTGTATGGAAATTCTATTAAATATTCCGCTCTGCCTGCAAGAGGTGTCTTCTGTTATGCGCAAGCAAGAACCTGAACGTATCTCCCAGTCTGATACTGATCAAGAGTGAAATGGAAAGGGGGACCCTTGCGGAAGCCATGTCCACGTTCTTTGCAAGTCTCAGATAGCCGAGCAATAGTTCTTCCTGATGAAGAAACTCAGCAATAACCTTTTTTGAATCAAGCACTTTTTCTGGCAGATGATCTTTAAATGCTTTAAACTTTTTAGCACCGGTTTCGGGCGACATTATCTTTGTAAAATAATCTCCAAGCCAGCCGCTTCGGTAGATCGATGAATCAGATCTTTTAGCTCTTATAAGAGCATCACTGATCTGTGGCAAATAATAAAATCCATAGCTATTTAAATGATCCAGACATTGCAGAATACTCCAGCCACCTGAAGCAGAAGGGCTTTGCAAGACAGTTTCAGAAGCATTTTCAAAATTTTCTTTAACCTGAGCAATCTGATTTCTAAGCTCAGCTTCAAGTTCTTCTATCAGCCTGTATTTGTCGAGTTTCATGATAGGTATTGAAATCCCAAAATAATGCCGTTCTAAACAATAATTTATTGGTATTTACCAAGATTTTCAAATAATCACCCTATTAATCAGCTTGCTGAAGTTGGTCGGGTCGATCCCCAGATAATTTGCAAGATATTTATGAGGTACTATATTTAGAATATGCGGACTTCGGGTAAGTAATTTTTTAAATTTCTCCTCTGAAGAAAAACATTGCAATTCTGCCAGTCGTTCAAGTACCCCGGCAAGTGCTCCAGATACCCCTGTCATTATGATGGATCTTACACCCTGATACCTGAGCATAAGATCATTCAGATCAGAGAAAGAAGCCCTTAAAAATTCAGATTTGCTCAAGGCTTCATAATTATATTTCGATATCTGCTCATTCAGCATTGAATCAAGAACTCCGCCAAATGAAGGTGCATAAGTAAATACCAGGGTTGCCTCACGTCCGTATTCATCATGGTAGTAGACCCGCTGCACACCATCCAGAACAAAATAAAGATACCTTTCCCTTTCACCGGAGCGGGTAATAATTTCTTTTCTTCTGGCAGTAAATGGAGTCCATATCTTAGAAAATGCATCCCACTCCTCCTGATTCAGTTTATGAATCTGATCACTCAGGAGTTTTAATTGGCTAAGTGAGTTTTCTGCTTTCTGTTGTCTGTTACCAGTCATTGATGATGCGTTGAAGCCAGCCCAAACATTTACTAATCCGATAGCTATCGGATTGCTAATTTACAAATTAAACACAGCTTCTATCTCAAGATTGTCACAGCCCCCGAAATAACTTGCCGCCCCTTGGTTTTAGGGTCGATAATATAATAATAGGTTCCTATTGGTAAATCAATGCCATTAAATTGTCCGTTCCATGGTTTAGCATAACCCTTACTGCTCTGATAAACTATCCCCCCATACCTGCTGAAAACCTTAACGGTGGCATTGGCATAACTCTCAAGGTATTTCACATTCCAAAGATCATTCATACCATCGTTATTGGGACTAAATGCGTTCGGTACTTCAGGCTGTTTCAACACCTTGATCCGGATATTATCCATAGCGGCACAAGCCTGATCGGAGGTAACAGTCAGTGTGTAAATAATATCATCTG
>CAZGCG010000496.1:0-2377 GCA_964524205.1 uncultured Sphingobacterium sp.
GTTTTCTGGTTAAATTCAAATCAGTTAACGCTGACAGGGTTTTAAACCCTGTCAGCGTTTTGGAAGCGTTTGGAATAAAAATTTGGGTTCATCATGAAAAAAAACACCGCAGCCTTAGCACCTGACACCTTTTACCACATATTTAACCGTGGAATAAATAAGGAGACTCTTTTTAAAGAAAAAAGAAACTATTCTTACTTCCTGAATAAATACTTAAAGTTCATAAGTCCCATCGCTAGTACTTATGCTTTTTGTCTTTTAAAAAATCATTTTCACTTTCTGATTCGTACACGATCTGAAGAAACATTGAAGAAAATTATCCCTGCAGAGAAAGGGTATCCAAATGAAAAAATAATCAGCTTACAATTCAGTCATCTTTTTAATAGCTATGCTCAGGCTATCAATAAAAGGTTTTCACGAACCGGTGGATTATTCGAAACGCCGTTCAGGAGGATTGAAGTCAATGAAGAGTACTACTTAATTCAACTAATCGCATACATCCATCTGAATCCGTTTAAACACGGATTTACTAAAGATTATATTAACTATTTATATTCTTCATATCATTTATTGCTTCAGGGTAAAAGCAAAATTCTGGAAACAGATACTGTCATGGATTGGTTCGGAGGTCCACAACTATTCAGCAGTTTTCATAACAACTGGTCTGAAACAATGGATTTTAACTCGAAAATGACTTTTGATTTTGATTAGTGAAACGCTGACAGGGTTTTGAACCCTGTCAGCGTTACGCAGAACCCTGTCAGCGTGTTAACAAGCTCTTGAGTATCCTTTTAATCAAACCGGGGCCTTCATAAATAAATCCGGTATAGATCTGAATCAAAGATGCACCAGCCGCAATCTTCTCCAAAGCATCTTCCGGACTATGTATCCCTCCTACTCCAATAATTACGAAGCTTTTACCGGATTGCTCAGACAAGTAGCGTATAACCTCTGTAGATCGTTTAGTTAAAGGTTTACCACTTAGTCCACCACTTTCATTCTTCAGGTTCTCAGGCGCTGATAATCCATCTCTTGAAAGAGTTGTATTTGTTGCGATCACACCAGCAATTTTAGTTTCTTTAACAATCTCAATAATATCATCCAGTTGAGAATTTGTAAGATCAGGTGCAATTTTTAACAGGATAGGACGTGATATATCGTTTTTTCTGTTTCGCTGCTGCAGGGTGTTCAATATATTTTTAAGTGGTTCC
Organism: uncultured Sphingobacterium sp.; assembly: GCA_964524205.1. Lineage (GTDB taxonomy): Bacteria > Bacteroidota > Bacteroidia > Sphingobacteriales > Sphingobacteriaceae > Daejeonella. The sequence continues at coordinate 1,212 of CAZGCG010000496.1, forward strand.
TTTTCCTGTAATTCGCGTAAACCAGGCGTATTAGGGGAACTTACATTGACAACAAAATAATCGACCACATCGAATAAACGGTCGAAACATTTTATATAATCATTAACCGCATCTTCATTCGGCGTATGCTTATTCTTGCCAATATTTCCACCAATAATCATACCCTTCCTATCGATCCGCTTCAGGCGGTCGGCAGCCACATCAACCCCTTGATTATTAAAGCCCATACGATTAATAAGAGCATCATCTGATGGCAATCTGAACATTCTCGGTTTGTCATTACCTGGTTGTGGCAAGGGGGTTACTGTTCCAATCTCAATAAAACCAAAACCAAATTCAGCAAGATCCTCTACCATGGAGGCATTTTTATCAAAACCGGCTGCTAATCCAAGCGGATTTTTAAATTTCAAACCCATTACCTCTCTTTCCAGACGCTTATCTTCAAGCTGGAAGGATGATTTCAACAATGACCTAACTCCCCATATACGATTAGCTCTGCGCAATCCCCCGGTCACCAGGTGGTGAATATTTTCAGGGTCAAATTGGAATAATATAGGTTTGATCAGCTTGTACATCCTGCGAAGTTACAGGTTTGATTTATATTTTCATTTCGGGCTTTCGAAAAAACAATCGCTGTTTTATCATAAAATCCAATCTGAAAAATTCATTCATATCAAAATCTTGCGTAACAATTAAATTACTTTACAAAAACTTAACACAGGCTTGCAATTTCATAATATATAATTTACATTACAGTGACATTATATTACTGGTATAAGAAAAATGGCTTTAACTGAACAAATGCAAGGCCAGGGAACGTGGCTATTCAAACATCGTGGAGTATTACCTCTTATCATTTTTGTGATTGGAGCAGGCTTGTTTCTAAAGAATGAATCAAGTCCCGAGAATTGGATTCTTAAGGAAGAACTCCAGCATTATTTATACGAATTAGGTTGTCTGATTATATCTTTCGTAGGTTTTTTCATCCGGGTATATACTGTAGGTTACAGCCGCCCGAACACTTCAGGCAGAAATACCAAACAACAGGTCGCTGATGAACTTAACACTAGCGGTATTTATTCCATTGTAAGAAATCCACTTTACGTAGGCAATTTTTTTATGTGGCTGGGTATAGCAATGCTAACAGGTAATTTCTGGTTCATTAT
>CAZGCG010000497.1:0-2365 GCA_964524205.1 uncultured Sphingobacterium sp.
CGTTTGCTGCTTAATAGTAGAGAAGAACTCCTCCAGCGGGGCATGTTTACCTGTAAGGGTTACTTTTTGTGAATATCCTTTAGAATAGACATTCATTAGTGCAACCATGATTAAAATGAACGTCAGTTTCATAATCCGTCCGATTTGTTTGTAAAGCGACTTTTTTATCAGATTATCAGCAATCTGATGTTGCTCTGTATGGTCTAAGGCGTCTGATTTATGGCAGACTTTTGACCGAGTATTGATTAAACAATACTCTTTATTAATTAGAGAATTCATACATTTGTTTGTTTTGTTAATAAATAATCTTTGTGCATCAATTTTTATTTAAGCGAAAACAGTGACCAGAGGCGCTCCAACGCTTCTGGTTTGTTTTTTGTTCTTTCGTAGACCTTTATGGCATTACAATAACCTCCCTTCCCTCTAAACGAAAATGAACTTTTGTTTTTTCCAATACTTTAAGCACTTGTAAAAGGCTTAAATTTCTTTCAATTTCACCTCCAAAGCGATAATTGGGAAGATCTCCCTCATACACGACTGATACATCATACCAGCGCTCGATTTGTCTCATAACTGTTTTTATATCCGCTTCATCAAACTGGAAATAACCTTCTTTCCAGGCGACGGCTTCGTTGGTATTTTTCAAATTTATTACCTCAATCTGCTCACTCAACTGAGATTGTTCTCCGGGTTTGAGCAATTGAGAAATATTTGTCCGCAGATCAGAGACCCTTACGCTACCCTCCAGTAAAGTGGTATTTACAGTTGGTTCATCCAGATATGCATTGATATTAAAATGTGTTCCCAGTACCTGTACTACCTGATTTCTGGTATTGACCTCAAATATTTTTGATTTATCCGGTGATACTTCAAAATAGGCCTCACCTTTTAGTTCAACCTGCCTTTTGGATCCGTTGAATACTGTTGGAAAACGAAGCGAAGAGGCAGCATTCAACCAAACTTTACTTCCATCCGGTAACTTAATTTGAAATTTACCTCCCTTTGGGGTTTCTATTGTATTATAGATAACCGGAGTATGTTCATCTATTGTCAGGGGATCTTTTACTTCGCTAAGGAATGAATAAATAACCTCACCTTCAGCTGCCTTAAGCACACTATTTCCACCCTGATTTGCCAGAATTCCATTCTTAGCATCATCCAATATAATTTTCGAGCCATCGCCCAATGTAAGTATTGCCTTATTTTCGCCTGCTTCGATATCATTGACCATAACAGACTTTTGATCTTCAATTTCAGAAACCGGAGATATCCTTTTTAAAGGAGAAACTATTTTAGGCTTTGAAATTACCTTATCTGCAACATATTGTTTGATTTCCTTTGTTTCTGAAGAGAAATAAAGGCCGGCTGCGAAAACAGCTATAATTACAGCTGCTGCTGCAAACCATGATTGAACTCTATAAGATGGAGAAGTAACAGGTTCAGAAATACTCTGGTTTATTTCTGAAAAGATTCTTCTTTTTAACTCCTGATCACTATCAGCATAGTCTCTGGAAATATAGATATCATTCTCCTGCCCGCTATTGTACCACTGAAGAAACTCCTCGTTTTCCTGAGGACTTATAGTATTATTGAGCCATTTTTCGGCTAATTCCTGATATCGCTCGTTTGAACTTAAAGGTTTCATTTAAGGGGTCTTTATTTACAAGTCCCTCAACCCTGCCTTATCCCTTAGTAGGAATGAAAATATTTTTTGATTTTAATGAGATCAAAGGAAAAGCTGACCTAAACCTGTTCTTAAAGATTTAAGAGCTTTACTGATATGGGCTTCAACAGTCTTCTCAGAAATTCCAAACTGTTCAGCAATTTGCTTTTGAGAATAACCATCTTCGCGACTTGCTTTATATACCAGGCGGCATTTTTCGGGAAGATTTGAAACCAGAATCTCTAATCTGGACCTTAATTCCACAAACTCAAACCAATCATCAGTTGAATTGGCTGTTATTGGTATAACATTTTGACTATGGACTGCATACTTATTATATTGGTTTCGCTTTGCCAGGATCTTGATCACGCGGTATTTTGCAGAGACTGACAGGTATGCATTCAGGTTTGAGGTAATAACAATTTCTTCCCTCCTGTTCCAGAGAGAGATAAAAATATCCTGAACGATTTCCTCTGCTTCCTCAAGTTGTCCAATTTTATTGGATGCAACTGTAAATATATTCTTCCAGTATCTGTTATATATTTCTGCAAATGCACACCTGTCCCCTGACCTTAAAAGATCGAGCAACTCGCCATCAGAATATATTGTATATGTAGACATTTCAACTACTAATATAATCGAAATTAATAAATAAAAATCCAATGTGAAAAATAAAAACAAGGAGAAAAAATTGCCCGGGTA
>CAZGCG010000498.1:0-2355 GCA_964524205.1 uncultured Sphingobacterium sp.
AAGACACACTTTCATTTCTGAATGCTGCACAAAACATGGATTACCCGGTTAAAGTTAAGGCTGGAAGGTACCGTCTGACAAAAGATATGAGCAACCGCAGCCTTATCAATATGTTAAAAGCAGGGAATCAGGAACCGGTGAAGATATCCTTTCAGAATGTCAGGTTAAAGCATACTCTGGCGGGAATGATTTCTAAGAAAATTGAAAGTGACTCTGCTTCCATTTCACAATTACTTGATTCAGCTGCTTTTGTTGAAAAGTATGGTTTCAATACAGACAATGTTTACACCATGTTCATCCCTAATTCCTATGAAGTTTACTGGAATTCGAATCCTGAGAAGTTCTTCCTGAGAATGCATGCTGAATACCTGAAATTCTGGAATGCCGATCGCAAGGCCAAAGCATCTGCAATAAATCTCAGTCAATCTGAGGTGAGTATACTTGCATCTATTGTTGATTCTGAAGCCCTGAATGATTCAGAAATGCCCCGAATTGCCGGTTTATATATGAACAGGCTGCACAAAGGCATGCGTCTCGAAGCGGACCCTACAGTTATTTTTGCTGCCAATGACTTTACTATCCGGCGGGTGTTAAACAAGCATTTGAGGATTAACTCTCCATATAATACCTATTTAAACACTGGTTTGCCTCCCGGGCCAATCACTATGCCGAGTATTAATGCTATTGATGCCGTATTAAATTATGAGAAGCATGATTATATCTATATGTGTGCTAAGGAAGATTTTTCAGGATATCATAATTATGCATCAAACCTAACCCAGCACCTTCAGAATGCAAGGAAATTTCAGGAGGCGCTTAATCAGCGAAATATTAAGAAATAATGTTTAGCCACAGCACCAAAATTCGTGTACGATATGCCGATACAGACCAGATGGGCTATATGTATTATGGCAATTATGCTACATTTTATGAAGTGGGCCGAGTTGAAATGCTCAGAAGTTTGGGTTTGACTTATAAATCAATGGAAGAATCGGGTATAATCATGCCTGTTACTGATCTGAAATGTAAGTATATACTACCTGCTTTATACGATGAAGAGATAACTGTAAAGGTTTTTATTGATAAAATGCCTTCTCTTAGGATACATTTCAGGTATGAATTATATAATGAAAGTGATGAGCTGATCAATATGGGTGAAACCACTCTTGTATTTATTGATCAGGAAAAGAAAAAAGCCTGTTTGCCTTCAAAAGAATTTCTTGAGAAACTCAGTGTATATTTTGATTAAGTTTATCAAATGATCTGGCTGCACCAAATTCTACTGAGATTCAAACCATACTTTATGCTGGTTGAGCGGACAAAAACAATTATCCTTCCCGGATTTAGTCCCCTGCCCCTATATACTGTAGCCTCATTTTTCTTTCAGGAGATAGGAAAGGATGAACTCATCAATAAAGCATCTTCACTGGCCTACAGCTTTATGCTAGCAATTTTCCCTGCTATTATCTTCCTTTTTACTCTAATCCCCTATGTACCAATAGATAATTTCCAGGAGCAGTTAATGAGTTTGATAGCCCTTATTCTGCCTATTGAGGCTTATACTGCAGTACAGTCAACCCTGATTGATATTGTAAAAAACCAAAATTCAAAACTATTATCCTTCGGTTTTGTATTTGCCCTTATATTCTCAACAAACGGAGTTCATAACCTAATGGAAGCATTTAACAAGTCATCCCTGATTATTGAAACCAGATCATGGTTAAAACAAAGGCTTGTTGCTCTTTACCTTACCCTCATGGTTTTATTTGCATTGATATTTGCTTTGGTTGTAATGACCATTGGAGAATATATATTAAACATATTAAAATCAGAACTGGGTTTCAGGGATTCATTCTGGCTTTATGTACTTAATTTGGCCAGGTGGTCAATTATAATTGTACTCTATTTCGTAACAATTGCACTTTTGTACCGCTACGGACCTGCCCATGCAAAGAAATGGAAGTTCTTTAGTGCGGGTTCATGGATGTCTACTATTCTGGCGATATTAACCTTCTGGGGTTTCTCTTTCTATATTAACAATTTCGGAAACTATAATAAACTATATGGCTCTATTGGTACGCTCATCGTTCTCATGATCTGGTTATATTTAAATTCCCTGATCATTCTTATTGGGTTTGAACTAAATGCCAGTATAGACCTTTCGAAACGAAGTATTAAAATAGTTAAGCCGGTTTATAACCGGTTTAAGAACCATCCGGTTGAAGATAAGCTCGAAAAGAAGGTAGAATAAGCTGGATTTTAATACTCTTTCTTACTCACTTACTGTGAGTTATCTTTAATAATTCAAAAAAGCTAATTTTTGTTTGCAGATTAAGCACGGTTTTGTACTTTTGC
>CAZGCG010000499.1:0-2354 GCA_964524205.1 uncultured Sphingobacterium sp.
AACTTAGTCTTTTTTTTTTTTTTTTATACAAAAATACTGCCTCACAGAGACTGTCATTGCGAGGAGGTACGACGAAGCAATCCCCTAATACCAATGAGGAGATTGCTTCGCTACGCTCGCAATGACAAAACGAGACACTCGCATTGACAAACAACAACTGGACGGGCAGGCACAACGAAGCATTCCTACTGTCATTGCGAGGCAGCACAACGAAGCATCCCAAAACGTTTAGTAGTACCAGTCGAAGAATATTCAGAACTTAATTATTAATTTGCGCAGATTATCAATTATATAAATCTTATGGCGCCGGGAGTTTTACTTAGTTTTCTGATTGGATATTTTTTGATGCTATTAGGTATCTCCTACTTTACATCCAAAAAATCTTCGGACAATTCAACCTTTTTTACCGCTAACCGGAACTCAAAATGGTACCTGGTAGCTTTTGGAATGATCGGTACTGCCTTATCAGGGGTAACCTTTATCTCAGTCCCGGGCGAAGTTGGCAATCCCGCAGGAAATGAATTTAAATATTTCCAGTTCGTTTTAGGTAATGCAATAGGCTTCATCATCATCGCTACAGTTCTGCTCCCGCTCTATTACCGGATGAAACTGACCTCGATCTATACCTATATTGAAGAGCGTTTAGGTACATACAGTTATAAAACTGCTGCCAGTATTTTCCTTTTGAGCCGTACAATTGGCTCATCTTTCCGTTTATACCTGGTTGTAATCGTATTACAGCGCTTTATTTTCGATTCTTATGGCGTACCATTCTGGGCCACAGTACTTATATCACTCGCATTAATCTGGTCGTATACATTTAAAGGCGGTTTAAAAACGATTATCATTACCGACACACTTCAAACCTTATTTCTGGTTTCATCAGTCGTGTTAACCATATATTTTATTTGCGATAGCCTGGGATTGAATTTAGTACAGGCATTTGATACTATTAAGAATAGTGGTTATTCGAAAGTTTTCTTCTATGAAGATTTCATGACCAGTAAGTTCCATGTCAGCAAACAATTGCTGGGAGGTATTTTTGTTACCATAGCAATGGTAGGCCTTGATCAGGACATGATGCAGAAGAATCTGAGTTGCAATAACATCAAAGAAGCCCAGAAAAACATGTTCACATTCACCACTGTGTTTGTGATTGTTAATATATTCTTCCTGAGTGTGGGTGCATTGCTTTATGTATATGCAAGCAAAAATGGAATTGAACTTCCGCTCGACCATGTTACAGGTAAACCAAGGACCGATTTTCTTTTCCCGGAAATCGCTTTCAACCATTTAGCAATAGTTCCTGCGGTGGTCTTCATGCTCGGATTAACAGCTGCTACTTTTGCAACTACCGACTCGGCATTAACTGCTCTGACCACTTCTTTTTGTGTGGATTTCCTTGGATTCTCAAAAAGGGAAGATCTGAATTCTGCTGCTGCTATCCGAACCAGGCACGCTGTTCATATTGGTCTTTCCCTGTTGATGTTCACAGTAATCATATTGTTTAACATTGTTAATAATGCGGCAGTGGTAAGCGCCATATTCACTGTTGCGTCCTATACCTATGGCCCATTACTGGGACTTTATGGCTTCGGTTTATTTATGAAAAACAGAGGAGTGAAAGATAAACTCGTGCCTTTCATTTGTTTATTATCCCCGGCAATTTGCTTTTTTCTGAATGCAAATTCAAAAACTTTAATGGGTGGCTATATTTTTGATAATGAACTGATTGTTGTAAATGGCCTGATTACCTTCATTGGCTTATTATTAATCAGCAAACCTGCTACCAGTAAAACACAATTTTAATCCATCTGAATCCAATTATGAGTAATGACGATAAAATAAGGCACGCATTCGAAAATAAAAACTGGCAGGAAATTAAAGTCACAGATTCCTGGCAGATCTTTAAGATCATGGCAGAGTTTGTAGACGGTTTTGAAAAACTGGCTAAAATCGGACCCTGTGTTTCTATTTTCGGATCTGCAAGAACATCACAAGAAAATAAATATTTTAAGCTGGCTGAAGACTGTGCCAGGATGCTGACTGAACGCGGCTACGGAGTGATCTCAGGTGGTGGCCCCGGTATCATGGAAGCCGCAAATAAAGGCGCCTTTGAGGCAGGAGGTAAGTCTGTCGGTTTAAATATTGACCTCCCCTTCGAACAGTTCCATAATAAATACATCGACAGGGATAAAAACCTTGACTTTGATTATTTCTTTGTTCGTAAGGTGATGTTCATGAAATATTCCCAGGGATTCATCGTACTTCCGGGTGGATTTGGTACTATGGACGAAATGTTCGAAGCATTAACCCTGATTCAAACCGGGAAAGTAGCCCGATTTCCTATCGTA
>CAZGCG010000500.1:0-2346 GCA_964524205.1 uncultured Sphingobacterium sp.
CTTATTAATGTTGCGTAAGCCGGACCGAGGATCTGATCAAAATTTTTGCCCAGGTGAATGAACAATGAATCATTGATCACGTTCCGCATCCCGCCATCGGCAATGACATAGGCCGCAATTGAATTTACCCCAATCACCATCAGGAAGAAGCTTCCCTTTTTGCGGTCTTTCAAATCAATTAAACCATAGAACATCGCCAGGAAAAGGAAGCAGATACCTCCGCTAAAAATGGTCCAGGCCGGTGTCCAGATTCGTTTAACGATCGGATTAATACCTGCAAAATGAATAATGGCACCGAGCAAAATCAGACCAGCACCATACATAGCAAAGCTATTCAGCTTTTTACGTGCTGCAACAGAAGAATTCAGGATATTACCAGCCAGCAGACCCAATACCATCGTGCCAAGAGTAGGTATAAAACTTAAAGTTGAATAACCGCCGCTATTGAATAAAAAGGGATTCTCACGTGGAAAAATATTCATAAACCATTGGTCGAATGCCCATGCGAAATTGGTATTTTTATTCCAGTGTGCTGCAAAGCCACTTAAATTATGCTCCCAGTTGGCAGTTACACCGGCTGCTGTATAATTAAAATCAGCTCCCGGAAGCGGATAAAGTGCAAAAGCGAGCCAATAGGCAAATAAAATAAATACCAGAATGCCAATCTGTATTCTTTGGGAGTACAGAGATATCAAAACCAGAAAAGTATAGCCCAAACCAATTTGGGTTAGAGTGTCCTCAAATGTCCAGTAGGTTTGTTCAGAGTGCATAGACCGCAGAAATATCCCAAGGAATATAAGAATGAAGGAACGCTTGATCGTATGGCCTAGTATATTACCAAAGCTTGCTCCTTTATTCTTCCGGCTTGCTATTGAATAAGGCAAGACCACTCCTACCAGGAAAGTGAAAGATGGCTGGATCATATCATGCAAGCTTAGCCATGTCCATGGAACATGCGACTGGTTGAAGCCAATGAATTGCCAGAATGTGCTATCGGGCAATGCTTTTGCCACATCCTGAAGAGAAAGTACTTCGGCCATCATCAGCAGCATCACGAAACCGCGGTAAACATCTACAGATGCTACACGATTTTGAGGCAATGCAGGATTTATTGCCGCTCCTGTTGCCTTGATGTGTTCATCGGATTTTTCTGTTTCTTTCATTATACAATTGTTTTTTAGTCACGCATGTGCGGGATCCCGGCTGACAGCCAGTCCTTAGCATTTTTATAATATATTTTATCGATTACATCCGCCGGTAATTTTAGTCCATTGAGCTCCCCGAATCCGGCTAAGCTGATCGCATCATCCGTAACAAAGAAAATCCAGTCCCGTACCCAGGCATCATGAATAGTTTTAGTCAATGCAGCTGGATCAGTACCTGAATTAATCGCCTTATCGGTACCATAAACCAGTCTGTCCTGATATTTAATGAAAAAATTACGCGTTTTCTGCCTGTCATTCAGGGTATGCAATTGCAAATTGGTGATTCTCGACAGATCAACACGCATATTCGGATAGCGGTCCAGCCGCTTAGCCAATTCATTGAGGCTCCATTCCAGACTTCCCAAATGCGCCCCTACAAATTTCAAACCCGGGTACTTCTCAAGCAGATTATCCCTTGCTTTGATATGATCTTCATAAGAAGGAAATTCCGGATGCAGATACATATGATACTCGGGATGAGAACCATAATAGGACTTACTAAAAGTCATTTTATCCAGAGGCAGCCAGCAATCCCTGGGTTCACCATTATGCCCAATCAATGGAATACCATTTTGTACAAGAAATTTGAATATCGGCGCAAGCCGGGGATCATCAAGCATCACAAATTTTCCCTTATCGTCACGGAGATCCATCCCAATGTTTTTCCAGATCTTAACCGCCCGGGCTCCCTTTGACAGAGATTGTTTCAAGTCCCTGATCGTATTTTCAGCCCAGCCCCTATCATTAAAACCATTTACCGAAAAGGTGGTCGCCACTTCCATTTGCTTTGGGAAATTAGCCAAATGCAGGAAAGCAAATTTCTGCTGCTCAGTCCAGGGCAATCCAAATGGCCGGTCATCAACGATATCCAGAAACTGAAAATTATCTTCTTTGGCTAGGTCAATAAATGAAGTCTCATCTGTGTTGATGTGAATATGGGTATCGAACTTTTTAACCTTTTGAAAATCCTCAACAGTGTAATAACGCTCTTCATTAGCCCTGACATTTTCTACTGAACTGATGACTCCATAAGGAATTATAAGTGCAGTCAATACTATCAGTAAAGAATTTAAGTTCATTTATCCTTTATTCAATTTAAATTTTGAGTTCTTTAAATTAAATAAAACATTCGGAATTCAAG
>CAZGCG010000501.1:0-2346 GCA_964524205.1 uncultured Sphingobacterium sp.
GATAACAAAAAATAAGTAAAAGACATAAAAAATGTGTTTTGTGAAAGATTTTCCAGTAAATTTCAGTTTCATATTAAAAGTTATTTTATATTAAAATATATTTTATTTCAGATCTTTCTTAAAACAAACACTATTCTCAATTCCGGCATACTGTCCATAATTCGGAATAATATCATAGCCACTCTTTTTATAAAGTCTAATGGCTTCAGCCTGTCTTTTCCCGGTCTCTAAAATGCATTTTTCAAAGTTCATTTCCCTTGCCCAGTTCTCAAGTTCGTGCAATATGATGCCAGCAAATCCTTTACCCCTGTTTTCAGGACTGGTGAACATCCGCTTGACCTCCATAGTTTTAGGATCATATTCCTTTAATGCTCCGCAAGATATCGCTATGTCATTATGGTAAGCTACAACCACATGCCTTATGAGGTCAACCTTGTTAAACTGGGAATAAAATGAATGTTCTTCTCCATCTCTCTCTGCCAGGTCTGCATCGAGTTCTTTAACCAGCCGGATAAAATCCTTGTTGCCGGAGTCTGTTCTGAATAAACGGATCATTTAATTTTCGAATTCATGATCTGCAGACTAATAAACAATTCTAATTTGTATGAATCAAACCTACAAAAAACAGTTTTTGATTTTTGTAACAAATACTGTGATGAAATGCTTATTTACCTGTGGATTGCTCTTTTTTCATAAAAGTGGCAATATGCCTTTCATTCGAATCTTCACTTTCATTCAAGGATTCGATTATTCTTTGTTTTTCTTCTTCCGATCTATTCTGACTTAATTTTTTCTTTGCCTTTACTTCTGTGACCACAATTTCAAATGCTACAATTCCTTTCGTCATTTTTGACTTATACTCCTCCGGAAAATTATCCCATTGTTGTCTGTAAGCACTTTCATAATTGTCAATCGTAGACTCCAGAATCTCCGCTACTTTTTCACTTTCTGCAATCAGTTTTCCCTTACCGTATGCGTGAATCGATATGTAATTCCAGGTTGGCACGTTAAGCTCTTTAGTATAATTTACCGGTGAAATATAGGCATGTGGTTCACTAAAAATTACCAGAATGTCCTTGTTTTCAATATCCTTCCAATGATCATTTGCTTTTGCAAAATGTGAGCTTAAAATTATCTGTTCATCTTTTACCTTTATCAAAAATGGGAGGGGGGTGGCAACAGGTAAATCGTTTTTTGCAGTGATAATATACGCAAAACTAAATTGTTTCATAAAATCAACAATCTCGTTTCTGTCAGTTAAGCGGTTAAATTTAGGAATGTACATTACTTGTATGATAGTATGGTCAATACTGGTCAATTAACATTTATGCGGTTATTTGAAATAATCAGTATTAGTATTTATATGGTCTATGCTTTCTTTGCCTGGGGCTTAATAGAAGTCAGATCAGCAATTTTAATGGGTTTACCACTGTCGATGCTGTTTCTGGCAGCAATACCTGTCAGTATGGCCAGGGCGCCTTCACGCAGGCCGGCAGCCTGCCTGTGAGGATCGGACTGGTTAGGTAGAAATATATGCTGCTTCATGCGTTCATCGCCACCTCCGTGTCCTCCTTCTGTATTCGAGATTTTGAAGATTTCCCTTTTTCCAAAGTTTTTGGTTAGTTGGATTTCATCAAAACCTTCTTCTTCCCATGGTTGTCTTTCTTTGATCCAGGCATCCAGTTTGCCCTTGGTTCCATTGAAGGAAATACGGTATCCCTCATAAGGAGAATAAGCTGTTAATGAATAACTTACCTGTACCTTGTTTGCATATTTAATCTGAACGGCCATTTTATCAAAGATGTCAATATCTTCTTTCCAGACACAACCATCCCGAAGGTAGCCATCATATTTTTCATTTTCTACATAGAGCTTCATCATTGCCGGGCTTTTGGTGATGTCCCAAAAGAAATCGCATTGTTTGGTATGCGGACAGGTACGGCAATGGGTATGTCTGAATGAATTGTTTTTACCATAAAATTCCAGAGCGCCATAAGCGAAAACTTCTTCAGGATCTGAATCAATCCACCAGTTTAACAGATCAAAATGGTGGGATGCTTTATGTACCAGTAAGGAACCTCCTTTTTCTCGCAAACGGTGCCACCTTCTGAAGTAATCTGCCCCATGATTAGTATCAAGATACCAGTGGAAATCAACTGAAGTGATTTTGCCGATTGAATTTGAACGAAGCAATTCATAAATCTTTGCCCGGTGCGGGGAGTACCGGTAATTAAAAGTCACTCTAACGCTTTTGCCGGTTCGTTTTTGAGCTTCCAGAATTGCCTGACATTTTGTTTCATCAGTTGTGAGGGGCTTTTCTGTGATAATGTCTGCACCCATTTCCAT
>CAZGCG010000502.1:0-2321 GCA_964524205.1 uncultured Sphingobacterium sp.
AAAATTTCGTATAAAAGAGGATTGGATTTTTTTTTAATAACTCTCAGTTTTTGAACCGCGTATCATCGGTATTGCACCAATGATTCGTATTTCGGCAGCTGGTCAGTCTTTTGATGAGCAACCTGCATTCTGGATATACTTCCCTGAAGTTCGTCATCTATTGGTAACTAAGCCTGCAGTAAACAGAAATAATGACGCTACCGGACTCAGCTTTGACGATTTATTTATGAAGAGGATATTTGCGAGTTATATCGTAAAAGAGTCTAATTCCGAAGATCTGCGTATTAAAGATTATGCAGTTGGGATTGATAAACTATATGAATCTGAACGAGTGAAGAAAGAACTGATGGATTTTGAACACGATCTCTGGTCATTTTAATAAGGATCTGAAATTATTAAAAAATGCCGCTCTGTTATCTATTCAGGGCGGCGTTTTTATTTAAAATAATCCAATAAGGCAGCAGTCTGACTTTTATTCAATACCTCCAGCAATTCTATTTCAGAGGCTTCTTTTATCTTCTTCACAGACCTGAAATGTCTCAGTAATTTTTCGGCAGATGCCTTTCCTACTCCCGGAATACTTTCAAGTTCACTTGCCAGAGTCGCATTGTTCCGTTTCTTTCTGTGAAATGTAATTCCAAAGCGGTGGGCTTCGTCTCTTAACTGTTGAATAATTTTTAATGTTTCGGACTTTTTATCAAGGTACAATGGGTACTGATCTCCGGGATAATAGATTTCTTCGAGCCTTTTAGCAATGCCAATAATAGTTACCTGCTTATCTATTCCCAATAATTTTAAGCTTTTTATTGCAGATGACAACTGACCTTTACCACCATCAATCACGATTAGTTGTGGCAGACTTTGTTCTTCATCAAGCAATCTTCTGTATCTTCTGAAAACAGCCTCTTCCATCGTAGCAAAATCATCAGGGCCTTCAACTGTCTTTACATTAAAATGCCTGTAATCCTTTTTGGAAGGCTTTGCATTCTTAAAAACTACTATTGCCGATACCGGAAATTTTCCCTGAAAGTTCGAGTTGTCAAAACATTCTATATGTATGGGCAGTTGATTTAAACGAAGATCTTTCTTCATCTGGGCAAGCAGCCGGTCTGTTCTTAATTCGGGATTCAGTTTTTCATACTGATCTAATTTTTCACGTTTGAAATAGGCCACATTCTTTTGTGAAAGTTCCAGCAATTTCTTTTTCTCGCCAAGTTTTGGAATAGTGAATTTAATTCCTGAATCGGGAATCTCAAGTTCAAAAGGAATGATAATCTCTTTTGAATTACTGCCAAACCTGGATCTGAACTCAGTTATTGCTATACTTAACAACTCTTCATCAGATTCGTCAAGACGTTTTTTGATCTCCAGTGTCTGGGTTTGAATAACGGTACCATTCATCACCTTCAGGAAATTCACAAAAGCATGCTTTTCATCTGTGGCGATACTGAATACATCGACATCTGTTATGGATGAATTTACAATCGTTGATTTACTTTGATAATTATCCAGCAGATCGAGCTTTTGCTTCAGGTTGTGCGCAAGCTCGAAGTTTAGTCCGTTTACTGATTCTTCAAGCTGACTTTTAAGGCGTCTGATCACGGAGCCTGTTTTTCCATTCAGGATTTCTTTGATCTCTGAAATGCTCTGATCATAGTCATCCTCTGATTGATAGGCCTGGCAAGGTCCTTTGCAGTTACCTATCTGATATTCCAGGCAAACCCTGAATTTTCCTGAATGAATATTTTCACGGGTCAGGGGCAAAGTACAGGTTCTTAAAGGATAAATTTCTTTGATCATCCCTAAAATGGTATGCATCATCCCTACGGATGCATAAGGTCCAAAATAGGTTGACCCATCCCTGATAATCCTTCTTGTCCAGAAAATACGTGGAAATTTTTCGTTTTTGATAATGATCCAGGGATAGGTCTTATCATCTTTCAGCATCACATTATACCTTGGCTGATGCTTCTTGATTAGGCTATTTTCAAGTAACCAGGCATCAATTTCAGTATCAACAATGGTGAAGGTAATTTTTCTGATCTTGGTGACCAGGATGCGGGTCTTGGCATTCACCCGGAAGTTATCTTTGTTGAAATAGGATGAAACCCTGTTTTTTAAATTTTTGGCCTTACCAATATAAATAAGCTCCTCCGTCTCCGACCAGAATTGGTAGATACCGGGTTTTTGCGGAATATTTTTTAACTCAGGCCGGGGATCAAATTCTTTCATGTCAGGATAATGGTCAAGGCAGAACCTGATCTGCAAAATTGCAAATTGTAAAGAAAAACATTAAAATCAGAAACCAAGTTTCTTATCAA
>CAZGCG010000503.1:0-2313 GCA_964524205.1 uncultured Sphingobacterium sp.
TATTTAAATCGCCCGGCCGAACCATATAATGATTTTGAACCTGTAGATAGTTCTGCAGCGGCGATTGGAGCACAGGGACTCCTTCGTTTAGGGAAATATCTGATCAGTAAAGGCGATAAAGAATCGGGCGAGCGTTATTGGCAAGCTGGTTTAACGGTAATGAATACTTTATTTGATGAACCTTACCTGAGTACAGATACAAATCATCAGGGTTTGATCTTACATTCTATTTATCACCGTCCGAATGGATGGGACCATGTACCGCAAGGCAGCAAAATACCAAATGCTGAATCCAGTATGTGGGGAGATTACCATGCCCGCGAAGCCGCATTATATCTTCAGCGGGTGATAAACAATGAGTCCTATTTATCATTTTTTGGAGGTTTAAAATGAAGCCGGAACAATTGATGGATCTTTCGAGATTATGTGTTCATACAATTACAACTAAACCCTGGACTATTGAACAGGCCGCAAAGAACTTTTCTGAGACAGGAATTGGAGGAATTACAGTCTGGCGGGATGCGCTGAACGGAAGGGATATCAAACAAACGGGGCAAATGCTTCGGGATTATAATCTGGATATCGTCTCACTTTGCCGGGGAGGCTTCTTTCCGAATAGTTCAGTTGCAGGGCGGCAGGAAGCGATCGATGATAATCGTAAAGCAATTGATGAAGCTGTGGCATTGGGCGCACCATTGATTGTTTTAGTCTGCGGTGCAGTGCCCGGACAGCCTTTAGCTGAATCACGCAAGCAAATAAGGGATGGAATTGCTGCTGTTCTACCATATGCTGAAGCTGCCGGAGTAAAATTAGCCATTGAGCCTCTGCACCCGATGTATGCCGACAGCCGATCGGCGATCAATACCCTCTCACAGGCAAATGATATGACCGAAGAACTAAACTCTCCCTGGCTTGGTATTGCAGTGGATGTGTACCATTTATGGTGGGATTCCACTCTGGAAAAGGAAATTAAACGCTGCGGTCAAAACGGTAATCTTTCTGCCTTCCATATTTGTGATTGGAAAACCCCTACCCTCGACTTGCTTAACGATCGGGGTTTAATGGGTGAAGGCTGTATCAATATTAAAGAAATACGGGGATGGGTTGAGGAAAGCGGTTTCAAGGGATTTAATGAGGTGGAAATCTTTTCTAACTTGTATTGGCAGGAAGATCAGGCAGTTTTCCTGAAAAAAATTACAGAAGCATATTTGAAAAATTCTTAAGAACAAAACATAATGAAGGTACATAACATAGGAATCATCATGAATGGCGTCACCGGACGCATGGGTACTAATCAACATTTATTAAGGTCGATTGCAGAAATAATTAAACAGGGAGGCATAAAAGTTAATTCAGACGAAATAATTATGCCTGATCCGATCCTGGTGGGCCGTGATATCCATAAATTGGAGAAATTAAGTCAGCTGTCTGGTGTAAAAAAGCTGACTACCAATGTGGATGAAGCCCTTTCCGACCCACATAACATCATTTATTTTGATTCCCAAACCACTGGCAGAAGAGCAGAAGGCGTAAGAAAAGCAGTACAGGCAGGTAAGCATGTCTATTGCGAAAAGCCTATAGCCATTGATACTAAGACTGCACTTGAATTATATGAGCTCTGCAAGGCTGCAGGATTAAAGAACGGGGTTGTGCAGGATAAGTTATGGCTTCCCGGTATTATGAAGCTGAAAAGACTGATTCAAAACGGCTTTTTTGGCGAGATCTTATCTGTTCGGGGCGAATTTGGTTACTGGGTTTTCGAGGGTCATTCCATCCCTGCCCAAAGGCCTTCCTGGAATTATCGCAAAGAAGATGATGGTGGTATCATTGTGGATATGTTATGTCACTGGCGCTATGTACTCGACCATGTTTTCGGAAAAGTAAGAGCGGTATCCTGTCTGGGTGCAACCCATATCCCGGAGCGTATTGATGAACAAGGCAAAGCTTATAAATGTACTGCAGATGACGCTGCTTATGCCACTTTTGAATTAGAGGGAGGCGTTATTGCCCATTTTAATTCATCCTGGGCGGTTCGCGTCCGCCGCGATGATTTGTTAACTCTGCAGGTTGATGGAACCAAAGGCTCGGCAGTTGCAGGTTTACGGGAATGCTATACCCAGCATTATGGAAACACACCAAAACCGGTATGGAATCCGGATATTGAACAACCCATTAAATTTTTCGAGGGATGGTCTAAAGTGCCTGAGCAGGAAGTTTTTGAAAATGCTTTTAAAGTACAATGGGAGTTATTTTTAAGGCATGTTGTAAAAGACGAACCATTTCCATGGGATTTACGTGAAGGTGCAAAAGGGG
>CAZGCG010000504.1:0-2312 GCA_964524205.1 uncultured Sphingobacterium sp.
CATGATATGAACCAAATTTTTCAGGCTATCATATTTGAATATTTTTCCTCTCAACGAATTCAGATCGTCATATTGGTAAACATTGGTTGTTTTAGCCAAAGCACTGTCACATTCTTTAAAAGAATAATCGAAATACTTTGTCTCTGTCCTGCTTTGGGCTAACAGAAAAAGCAGAAAAATAATGTCTAAAAATGTAAGGTTGGTTCTCATTTTGATGACTCGTTTTTGAACTTCAAAAATAGGTATTTCTTAGGATTGAGTCATTAGTAGAATCAAAAATCAGCATCAGATGTGTGTTTTAATGCAACATATGTGTGTTGCAATGTTTTTTCAGCTTTTTTCCTTTGACCTCTTATTACTTACTTCTTTTAGCTTATTTGTCGCTTTTAGAAGGAAAATGATAATAAAGCCTGACCGATGCTATATGATTGATTTGTAATGTTTTTTGATCAAAATTGAAATGATTTGGATGGTTTAAGGCTTTTTGCAGTATTTCAACAAAAGGCTGTTATATCACAAGTCCATACACAAAACTTCCATTGAAATAAGCGCAAGGCAATTGCTGGAATGCCCTGCCTTTAGTGTGCGCCAAATCCACACGCTGACATATCAGATGCGCATCATCAGGCTTTTTCATCAATACTTAGTCAAAAAAAGTTTAATAAACATAGACTATCGAAAGTCAGAGATTACTCGAAACCCTTGCCGATGTTGCTTACATTGCAGCTTGCCATCAATGTTATTCCGGCGATTTGCGTGAGGATATGAGTGAAATCATTGCAGGGCATATGAATTCGAGGCTATCCACCAAGATACAGATTGGGACGAGGAAGATTATAAGTTTGCTTTGGAGGCGTTAGCGGAGGAGAAGGTGTAACAAAACAATAAACAATAGATGATTTGATTTTATCACTTATATGCCTGTTTGAAAAACTCTTTTAATTTCTCTTTGCTTCGGAAAACATATTGGCCGTCAGTGCATTCACTTATAACATCAGGTAAAACATCAAATAGATCTTCTAAAGCCGTATCTGATCCAGTTGCTAAACTGTAAAAGCTTGCACCATCTATTTCTCTGATAAGTTCGTTTGAAGGACATTTTTCTCCTTTTTCTTTGTCAGAAGGTGTAAACGGTTTGTTATATCTTTTCACTAGTGTCTCGTTAAAATAGATTGAGTTCCAGTTGGTTAGAAAATCGTTCTTTGACATTTTTATTATTTGTTAATGTAAGTAGTTCATTTACAGGTGTTTTGTCGAGTAATGAGATTCCAAGTATTTGTAAAATTTCGTAGTTTGAGCGCTCTATTTTCAGCGTTGAACGAATAATTGCAACCAGACA
This sequence comes from uncultured Sphingobacterium sp., assembly GCA_964524205.1. Classification (GTDB taxonomy): domain Bacteria; phylum Bacteroidota; class Bacteroidia; order Sphingobacteriales; family Sphingobacteriaceae; genus Daejeonella. Next base: position 1,340 of record CAZGCG010000504.1, read on the forward strand.
GTAAGTTATAATTGCGCAATAAATTTGTGTTTTGACCGCATTGAGTGTATGTCCCCAAAAGCTCTTTATTTTCAAATGCTGTTTAATCCATTTAAAAAATAGTTCAACTTGCCAGCGATTCTTGTAAAGGATAGCAATTTCAAATGCAGTCAAAGAGAAATTATTCGTCAGAAAGACAAACTCCAAACCTGTTTCTGTGTCAAAGTATTTGATTCTTCGTAGTTTCTGCGGATAGCGACTATAAGATCTTTGATGGGTGAAAACCCCTGTTTGATCACATCTGATACCACTGGCTTTGTTAACTTTGTTGGAATAGCGTCGTGTGAACTTAAGATTATCCTTTGCTCGAACAATGAACCAGGCCTGAAGTAAGTTGATCTGGAAAAGACGTTCAAAATCATTGTATCCACGATCAAAAATGTAGTAGCTGCCTTTTTCATAAGGTATTTGATACATTGCCTGAATGTCATTGACCGAAGCTGTTGTAATATGAATAAAGCTGGGAATCTGAGTTTTAACATCATAAAGGGTATGCACTTTTATGCCACCTTTGTTTTTTCTGAACTCAGCCCACCCAGAATACATTCAGGCACAAATCAATTGTTGTTGAGTCAAAAGCATAAATATTTCCGTCAACTTTTACTGCGAAATCATCACTCACATTGATCCTTCTGGCCTGATCAATCATATACCAGGCAAACTCTTCATAGATTTTGCAACTTCTGTTGATATTAGCCCTTGCCAAGGTTGCCAACTTGATGCCAGATCCTAAACCTAAATGGTAGGTTTTGCTGCGATGCGCATCGATAGCCAGGACTAACTCCCGAAGACTGTCACGATTGGTAAGCTGCCCAAAGATCAAACTGAGCATTTGGTTCCAACAACTGAGGACGCGAACAAATTTGTTGCCGTTATACTTTAAAACCAACCGATCGAATACTCTGCGAGGTAAAAACTCAGCTATCTGTGCAAA
>CAZGCG010000505.1:0-2309 GCA_964524205.1 uncultured Sphingobacterium sp.
TACTTACTATTTACCGGTGTTAAATTACGCTGAAGTAAAGGAATAGAAATACATTAATATAACAGATCTTGAAAAAGAAATTGAATTGCATCCTGATAAGTTTACAGAATGGCTTAAAATTTGCTTTCCAAAGCTTGTCGATCATACCCAATCTTATTTAATCAAATTATGATATATTATTTTAAAAGTGAACACCTTTTACCTGTGAGTATTGATGAGGCATGGGATTTCTTTTCATCTGCAAAAAATCTTGCTCGTATTACTCCGCCTGAAATGGATTTTAAAATTTTAAGTAATCTTGATGAAAAGGAGATTTATGAAGGCATGATAATAGATTATATTGTAAAACCAGCATTTGGAATTCCTCTGAAATGGCAAACTGAGATTATTAATGTAAATAAACCACATAGCTTCGCAGACAGACAATTGAAAGGACCTTACAAAATATGGGAGCATACCCATACTTTTATTCAGCAGGAAAATGGGACCTTAATGCAGGATGAAATAAAATATCAGATTCCTCTTGGCATACTTGGGCAATTAGCTCATAGTTTATTCGTCAGGGAAAAAGTAAAAGATATCTTTCGGTTTCGCGAAAATGCCCTTAACAAAATTTTCGCGAATTGATCAGAGTTCCGTTTTATTGGATTAAGAAGTAAATTTAATCAGTTGTATTAATACATAATTGACTCTCATAATTGCATCATGAACGCTGATATTAATTCAAGCAGAAATATACTAATTACCGGGGCAAGTGGCCTGATAGGTACCAGACTTATTAAGAACCTGCTGGAAAAGGGTCATAGAGTTTCTGTGCTTTCCCGGCAAAATTCAAATTTCAAAGGTGTTAGTACTTTTAATTGGGATATAGATAAGCAATTGATTGATCTGAAAGCTTTTGAGGGAATAGATACAATCATTCATCTTGCTGGTGCTGGTATTGCTGATAAGCGTTGGACCAAACAGCGAAAGCAGGAAATTGTTGATAGCAGAATCAGGTCGACCCAGTTGCTATACCATACAATAGATGCTATTAAAGCTCCTGTTAAAACATTTATATCTGCTTCAGCAGTAGGATATTATGGTGACCGAAATGATGAAATACTACATGAAGAAAGTGAAAGCGGGACTGGTTTTTTGGCAGATTGCTGCAAGCAATGGGAGGCCGCTGTAGACGAAGGGCTGAAATCTGGTATTAGGGTAGTTAAGCTGAGAATCGGAATCGTACTTTCAAAGCAGGGCGGGGCGCTTTCAGAACTTGCAAGACCTGTAAGCTTTTTTGTTGGTGCTCCTTTAGGATCGGGAAAGCAATGGATGCCCTGGATACATCTGACTGATCTAGTATCAATTTTTGAAAAAGCAATCGAGAATTCTGATTATTCAGGAACTTTTAATGCCTGTACCCCTTATCCTGTTACTAATTATGAGTTTACCAAAATATTGGCAAAGAAGCTTTTCAGACCGGTATGGCCTGTAAATGTTCCTGAGTTCGTGCTGAAGACCATGCTTGGTGAAATGAGTACAGTAATTCTCAATAGCACAAGGACTTCACCTCAGAAATTGATGGATATGGGCTTCCGTTTTCGTTATCAGGGTCTTGATGCCGCTTTATCAGAGATCTACTCTCATTAATTTCCTGAAGATTCTAATTCGTTGATGAAGAAACAGATAAGTATTTGCTGGTTAAGAAGGGATTTACGTCTAAATGATCAGGCTGCATTGTATCATGCATTGCTTGGTAAATATCCGGTCTTACCTGTCTTTATTTTTGATCCTGAAATTCTGAATAAACTTACTGATAGGGATGATAAAAGAATACTTTTTATTCATAATCAGCTTAAGCAGCTGGATGATCAACTGAAAGTTCATGGTTCATCACTATTGGTAATTCATGATCAGGTTATACCTGCACTTGAGAAGCTGAATGAGCAATTTGACGTGAAGGAGCTTTATACCAATCATGATTATGAGCCTTATGCAATAGATCGTGATACTAAAGTCGCTGAATTCCTTTCGGGAGCAGGTATTATATTCCATACTTTCAAGGATCAGGTAATTTTTGAGAAGTCGGATATCATGAAGTCTGATGGAACTCCCTATACTGTTTTTACCCCATATTCAAGACGATGGAAGGAGGCTTTTTCCAAATTAAACCTTCCCGAGTATCCTTCTGAAAGCTATTTGTCAAAATGCCTTCAGATTGAGCCTTTATCCGTACCCAATCTTGAAGATATAGGTTTTGAGCTTCCTGAGTTTAATTTACCAACATATAATATTTCAGAAGATCTTATACGGAATTATCATTTAAC
>CAZGCG010000506.1:0-2295 GCA_964524205.1 uncultured Sphingobacterium sp.
CATAATGAATATTCAGAACCAGTACGTTATACTGTGTTCAGTAAATCCAGTAAATGATTCTTTTAAAATGGAACCTGCTTATTCATTTTCAAATTAAAGCCTATTAGTTTTCACATGATGCGAATAAATAAAATTTGGATATTGAGATTTTATATCTAATTTTCGGGTACGTTACCGTTATGTAAATTTATCGGTACCCGGAGAGATTTTTTTAATTAATACGTACTCTTGTAAATTGAAAGTATTATTCTGCGAATAAATCAGAATATTAAGCTAGATATTATTTTAAATAACAATCTTTCTCAATCTGTTGAGGAAAGAGGATGTGAAAAATTACCAGTTCATACATAATAAAGCAGGGAATGAAGACTAATTTCAATGGCCGCTCAGCCATATTATTATTGCCATTTATTTTATTAGCAGGAAACAGCATGGCTCAGCGTTATCCCGGGCCATTAAGTCCGGAGGAGTCAATGAAGAAACTTAATGTGGCTAAAGGCTATAAAGTTTCCTTATTTGCATCAGAACCTCATGTTTTTGACCCGGTATCGCTCGAATTTGACGAACAGGGAAATGCTTATGTGATTGAAATGCCTGATTATCCTTATGAGGTTGAACCCGGAAAGGGCCATGGCCGTATCCGGATACTTAAAGATACTGATGGTGACGGTAAAATTGATCAGTCGATCATATTTGCTGAAAATGTAACCGAAGCAACCAGTATGCTGCCATGGAAGGGCGGACTTATCGTGACTGCTGCTCCCAATATTCTTTACCTGAAGGATACCAACGGGGATGGAAAATCAGATACCAGGGAAATTTTGTTCTCAGGATTTTTCCAGAATAATTCCGAGGCTCAGGTTACCAGTTTGAAATTAGGAATCGATAACTGGATTTACGCAAATAATCGTGGTCAGAGTGGTAAAGTGATTTATAGTAAATCGCCCGATGCCACACCAGTTGAGGTTAGGGGAGCAGATTTTCGTTTCAGACTAGACCGTGATATTTTTGAACTTGAGACTGGTCCCGGACAGTTTGGACAAACTATTGACGACTGGGGGCATCGTTTCTTTACAGAAAACTCAATACACCTGCAGCAGGCAGTAATTCCCTGGAGATATACTCACAGACATGCCTTCATGCCAAGCAGTAAATTTAATGTAACTATAACAGATCATGAAGAGATCATGTTTCAGGAAATTCCACCGGCTTACTGGAGATCTGAAAGAAGTGCCCGTAGAAACAGGATGTTCAAAGAAGCTAATCTTAATCGGATAGAATGGGCTGAAGATCACTTTACTGGTGCATCCGGAGGTACTATTTATAATGGTGATGCCCTGCCGCAGGAATTTTATGGCAACATATTTACAACCGATGTATCGGGAAGTCTGATCCACAGAGATATTTTAAGTCCAAGTGAAACAAGTCCGGTTTTGGTTGCAAAACGTGCCGAATCAGAAAAAAACAGAGAGTTTATCTATTCAACAGATACCTGGTTCCGTCCGGTAACTTTCTCTGTTGGCCCTGATGGATATTTATATATTCTGGATTATTACAGACAGCATATTGAAACACCGGTTTCAATTCCCGATGATCTTAAAGCCGAAATGGATTTTATGGCCGGCAGTGATATGGGCAGGATTTATCGCTTGTTGCCTGAAAACGGTACTTATCAGGGAATAAAAGTAGATCTGAAGAATGCTACCGGACTTCAACTGGTAGATTATTTGTCGCACAAAAATGGCTGGTACCGCAGTAATGCGCAGCGTTTGCTGCTTGAACGTCAGGATAAAACTGTTGTTCCTGCTGTGATTTCATTGTTTTCAAACAGCCCGGATGCAAGAACAAGACTACATGCACTTTATGTACTTGAAGGTTTGAATGCACTTACTGAAAAGATCGTTAAAAAGTCCTTGCTGGATTCTGAACCTGGTGTTCGGGAAAATGGCATTATACTTGCAGAAAGATATCCAAAAACCATTAAACTGTTAATTCCAATGGTTAATGACCCATCCAAGCGCGTTGCTTTACAGGCTGCACTTAGTCTGGGACAGTTTAAAGGAAAGAAGGTGATTGAAGCTTTGGCTGAGGTGATTAGAAAATACGGACAAAATGATTGGTTCAGGAGTGCAGTTATAAGCTCTGAAGCCGGTTCGTCAGTTGAAATTTTAAATTCGCTGGTACAGGATAATACCTTCTTCAGCAATGAAGAAAGCTGGAAACTTAGCTTTATTCAGGATTTGTCAAACATAATTGGAGCCAGGTATAATAAGGAACAGTTTTCAGCGTATTTGA
>CAZGCG010000507.1:0-2292 GCA_964524205.1 uncultured Sphingobacterium sp.
ATGGTGATTTCGTTTGTCTTTTTATCGAGTTCTACGCTACTTTTTGAATCGTTAAAATCATATCGATTAAGGATTTCTTTTTTTGCAGTATTGATTGCATTATCGAGGGTCTGTCCGTCGATCTTACTTACGATGTCAAATGTTGGCATAATTATTATACTATGGTTAATCAAATTTTGTTAATATCTTTAAATATTGCATTTAAAGACTAAATTTCTCTAAAAGAATAATTATGAAAGCAAATAAAGTAAAAACATCTGTAAAGGATGTAAAAAAGAAAACAAAACGCGTTGTTAAAAAGGAATTGGAAACAACTATTTCTGATAAGTTCTTTGAAGCAATGAAGAGTCTTGGGCATGATGCAGAAAAATTCTCTAAGGAGATTAAAAAAACCAGTAAAGCATTAGCCAAAAAGCTTGCGGCTAAGTATAATGATGTTAAGAATGCGGTTGAAGATAAATTGGAAAGTAAGCCCAAAAATATAAAACCAAAAGCTATCAGCAAGGCAGGTGCCTCGGCAGGTAAATCTGTCGTTTCTGCAGTTAAGAAAGCCGAAAAGGTTGTTGCCCGTGTTAGTAAGGCTGCAGTAAAAGCAAAAGCTCCAAGTCTTGTAACGTCTGGTACAGGTTCATTAAAATCAGTTGCAAAGAAACCGAGAGTAAGAGCGCAAAAGAGTACAACTGTAGCATCAGCCCCTAAAGCAGTTTCAGGCAAGCCTGCTGTAAGCAAAGAGGTGCCTGTAAAAGCAAAGCCAGCGGCATCCAGAAGCAGAAAGCCGGTCTCTAAAGCTGTTCCAGTAAGTGCTGCTTCGGCCAAATCGGAAGGGCCTTCAAATGCTCCTTCGACTGAAAAAATATAGATGAATGCAATTCACGTTTCACACTTAACGTGAAATTAATGTTTTGTTAATATTAATTTTTGAATTTTACAGTCCCGTCCACAGGTGCGGGATTGTTTATTTATGCCAATGCCTAAGAATATTCCTTTAATAAATCGTGAGGTCAGTTGGTTATACTTTAACGACCGTGTACTGCAGGAGGCCGCTGATAAATCAGTCCCGCTGGTTGAAAGGATTCGTTTTCTGGCTATTTTTTCCTCAAATCTTGATGAATTCTACAGGGTAAGGGTCGCTACACTCAACAGGCTTTCAAATCTGAATACCAGGTCAAAAGCAATACTTGGTTTTAGTCCCCGGAAAATATTAAACCAGATCAAAAATATTGTTGTCAGACAAGAACGAAAATTCAATCATTTATACGAAGATGTCATAGTAAAGGAGCTGGAACGGGAAAGGATCTTTTTAATTAATGAAACCCAGTTGAATGTTACACGTGGTTCATTTGTGAGAGAATATTTCAGGGAAAAGATTCTCTCAACACTTGTGCCGGTAATGATTAATAAAAATGAACCATTTCCTGAACTCAAGGACCGGGCAATCTATCTTTTTGTAAGGCTGGTTCAGACCAAGAATAAAGAGAAAAGCAGATTCGCTCTGATTGAGATTCCAACGGATGTTTCAGGCCGTTTTATTGTACTTCCGGAAACAAATAATCTTAAATTCATCACATTGATCGATGATATTGTCAGGTATTGCCTTGATGATATTTTCTTCATTTTTGAATACGATAGTATTGAGGCTTATTCTGTTCAGTTAACCAGAGATGCTGAATTGGATCTTGATATACAAGTCAGTGAAAAATTTATTGATGCACTCTCAAAGAGCCTCCTGAAAAGAGGGAAGGGTAAGCCTATGCGCTTATTGTATGATACTGATATGCCACTGGATATGCTCACTTATCTGGTAGCTGAATTAGATTTGACTGCCGATGGACTTATCCCTGGCAACCGTTATCATAATTTCAAGGATTTTATCAGCTTTCCGAATGTAGGAAGACCTGAATTGGAATACCCTAAATTGGTACCCTTGCCGGTAAATGAGCTTTCCAGTGTAAGTAGTATCTTTGCACAGATTTCCAGGAAGGATTATCTTATTAATTTACCCTATCAGTCCTTTGACTATATTATACATTTCCTTAGGGAAGCAGCTATAGATCCAAAGGTTAAAGAGATTAAAATTACGCTGTATCGCCTGGCCGAAAATTCCAGAATTATTCATGCTCTGATTAATGCTGCTAAGAATGGCAAAATGGTGAGCTGTATGCTGGAGCTTAAAGCAAGGTTTGATGAGCAAGCAAATATTTACTGGACAAACAGGCTGGAAGAAGAGGGGGTAGTTGTTAATTATGGAATGCCCGATTATAAAGTTCATTCAAAAATTTGTTTGGTAAGACG
>CAZGCG010000508.1:0-2285 GCA_964524205.1 uncultured Sphingobacterium sp.
AAAATATTATGTCGTGTTCACGTTAATCAGTGATTTATTCATTATTTTAGTTCAATAGGTACTAATTTATTATTTATAAACAGTATGAAACAAGTTCCACTTTCAGAATTAAGCCAGGAAGAGCTCCTGAAAAAAGTAAAAACGGCAAAAACAGCCATTTCAGCTCTTGGAGGTTTACTGATTGTTTTAGTGGCTGCCACTGTTTATTTGACTTACCTGCAAGGATTTTCAGTGTTTACTGTTCTGCCGGTTGCTTTTCTGCCAATTTTTATAATCAACGTTTCAAATCTGAAGAAAATCCAGGCTGAAATTGCTTCCAGAAATACCTGAATATTAGTTTTCGATCTGCTTTCCTGATTTTTCCCTCGTTCAAAAGCATTATATTTAACTTTAAATATTGTGCTGATGATTCGTATCACTTTCATTCTCATCTTTCTTCTGGCATCGGGATTCTCAACAGGCCCTGTAAATAATGTCCTCAGTGAAAGTGAACGATGGAACAAACATGCTTCCAATACTGAAATCATTAGAGATGATTTTGGAGTACCGCATATTTATGGTAAAACAGATGCTGATGCTGTATTTGGTTTATTATATGCCCAATGCGAAGATGATTTTAATCGTGTAGAGCAGAATTATATCTGGGCTACCGGCAGGTTAGCAGAGCTGGAGGGCGAAAATGCGATCTACAGTGATCTCCGTGCAAAGTTATTCATGACACAGAAAGAAGCTGAGGCCAATTATAAAAAAAGTCCACAATGGCTTAAAGATCTATGCCTTGCCTTTGCAGATGGCATCAATTTCTATCTGGCAAAGCATCCTGAAGTAAAACCTAAATTATTAACACGCTTTGAACCCTGGATGCCTATGTATTTCAGTGAAGGATCAATTGGCGGAGATATAGAAAAGGTTTCAACCCGAAAACTGGGTGAGTTTTACGGCAGACCGGATGCAAGTATGATCCCCAAAATCATGACGGGCTCAATACTTCTGAAAGACAATGAGCCGCGTGGTTCAAATGGATTTGCTGTTTCAGGTAAACTAACTGAATCAGGCAATGCCATGCTGCTGATCAATCCGCATACCTCCTTCTTCTTTCGCGGCGAAGTTCATGTACAAAGTGAACAGGGACTCAATGCCTATGGCGCAGTAACATGGGGACAGTTTTTTGTTTATCAGGGATTTAATGAAAAAACAGGATGGATGCACACTACCTCTGATGTAGACATTATTGATGAATTTGAAGAAACTATCGTAAGGAACAAAAAGGGTATTAACTATAAATATGGTAATGAGTTAAGGCCTTTAGACTCGGTGGAAGTCGTTTTGAAATATAAAAATGCAAACAATATCGGGTCAAAAAAATTTATGGCCTACCGAACGCATCATGGTCCGGTAACACATGCTACAGGAAATAAATGGGTAAGCACTGCTATGATGTGGGATCCCGTCAAAGCACTTCAGCAATCTTTTCTGCGTACTAAAAACTCCAATCAGAAGGAATTCGATAAGATGATGAACATACGCACAAATTCATCGAACAATACTGTTTATGCTGATGCTGATGGGAATATTGCTTATTACCACGGGAATTTCATACCTAAAAGAGACATAAACTTTGATTTCAAAAAACCTGTTGACGGCAGTAACCCTAAAACCGACTGGAAAGGTCTGCACGATCTCAAGGACAATATATTTCTCCTGAATCCGGCAAGCGGCTGGATTCAGAACTGTAACTCTACCCCTTTTACCAGTGCCGGAGCTTCCAGTCCGAAACCTGAGAACTATCCCGGCTATATGTCCTACTCCCCAGAGAATTACCGGGGAGTACATGCCATCTCATTGCTGTCTAAGGCAAAGAATCTAACTATTGACAAGATGATTGAGCTTGCTTATGATCCTTACCTTCCGGGAGCAGAGGAATTGATCAGGGGACTGATACTGGCTTATAATAGCAATCCTGTTAATAATGATGAGATGAAAACTGCGATAGATCTGCTTAAAAACTGGGATTATAAAGTTTCCAGCGAATCAAAAGCGATGACTATCAGCCAGTTTTATTTGAACACTTATATCAATTCAGGAAAAATCCCGGCAGGGACACACCTGATGGAGAAAGTAAATTACATGAGTTCAAAATCCTCAGCTAATGAACGTCTGGAAATATTTGCCAATAGTCTGGCCGATTTGAAACGGGATTTCGGCTCAGTAGAAACAGCCTGGGGAGAATTTAACCGCTATCAGCGAATAAACGGAGATATCAACCAGAATTTCAATGATGCATT
>CAZGCG010000509.1:0-2279 GCA_964524205.1 uncultured Sphingobacterium sp.
AACGAGGCTTATATGGAACCTTGGGTAATAAGAGCATAGAATTGTGAATCTCGACAGTCATTGAACCGATCGATTTATCTCCCGGAGGTTCTGTAGCACGGTATGTTTTTAATGAACGAACCTCAATATTCATTGGGAAGGATTTGATTGTATCAATAAAGCTGCGGTTCTCAGCCAAGGCAGTTATTTTGTATTGAGTACGTATTGATTGAGGTAATCCAAGAGATTGAACATCCAGTGCGTATAGATCAGTTACATCAATCACAACCGAACTGGAATCTTTATTAATGGCCTTGATTTCAAATGATGACAATACCGCGTCAAGGTTCGAATTTTTAACAGCCTCAAACATTTCTGTTTTTTTGTCAGCAATATTTCGGTAAGAGGGTACCCGGATCATCACTTGTTTATCTCTTCTTTGCCATTTCCAGATTTGTTCGTTCAGTTCTTCACCACCATAAGTTCCGTCGATAGTTGGTGTTTTTGCGTAACGGGTAACAACAAGCATTTCACGGTTGAATAGAGAGTCGGGTATCTCATAGAAATATTTTCCATCAAGCCTGTGAACCTTGAATAATCCTTTGTCGGTTTTTGCTTTATCAGTGATGACTTCTTTATAAGGTCTGATACCAGTTTTGGGAGGTGTTGCAGTTCCCGGAGCTGCCGGTTTGGCCGGCTCAGTAGCTGGTGCAGGAGGTTTGCTGCGATCCTGTGCCTGAACATAATCAAGTTCGGATACAAAGATCAGTGCCGATATTGCGGCGAACTGCAAATGACGAAAGTTTATTATCATAGAATTTTATATAATGGTTAGGTTATGAGGAATTTACAAATCTATTTATTGCTGGGAATATTTATAATTTTTTTGCACTTTTTGACAATAAATTTAATCAGCCATAATCTTTAGAATAATTATGGCAAAAAAAAATTCATAGATGACACTTTTTGTAATTATGACAATAAAAAATGTTTAATTGATCAAATTCTTTTATTCAGGGTTAATATTACCCTCTCCTTATTTTTACCATCTTTTGATAAAATATCTATTACAAAATTTCGCCCGTTTCGCGACCTGAACATAGTATTTATTTCCGATAATGACATTTCTGACACTGGTTTAAAGTTAATTGCCAGAATTTCATCGCCTTTCATAAGTCCTGTCAGATCAGCCGAAGAGGAGGGCTCAACTCTGGTAATAATAAGTCGTTCATAATTTTCACCGGCAGAACTAATTTCCATTCCGGCCATATCATGTTCAAAAGTCTCCTTTAAAGTTGTAAGAGGTTTAATGTACATGGCAGCCCTGTTGTAATCAAATACAACGTTAAATCTTTTTATGATTTCAAGACCCATATTTCCATTTCTGTTTATTGAAAACACCCTTGAAGCTGCATCTTCATAATCGGGAAATGCTGCAATAACATTATTGAGGGTATATTTTCCTAATTGCAGAGATGTAATCCTTCCAATATAACCATCAATCGGCCCGGTTAATCCTACTCCAAGGTTGCCCCGTATACGTTCGTCCGGCAATTCAAATGGAACTCCGTCCATTGTTTCCAGCGAAACAGGATGACCGGCACCAGTATCAATGATGAGTTTTACTGGGAGCTTTTTGCCTGATTTTAGTTGTATGTTGGTATTGATGTAAGGCTTTCGTTCTTCTATACTAAGCGGAATACGGCTACCCTTTCTTGGGATATAAGCTCTTTCGGGTTGAAAAACAGTGATCGTACTTGTGAAAAAATTTAGCCTGACAACAAAACTCTGAAAAAACTCATAACCTATCAGACCGTGAATGGGAATGCCTACATAGTTTGATAATTCAAAAATATCCTTTTTAAGAATTGCCGCCGAAATGTTTTTTGCAATGGTATTTCCTATTCGGAGATCAACAGAAGGTGCAATGAATGCACTTAATTTTTCGCCTTCACCAAAGCCTGAAATATAAATGCTTCTAAGATTTTGAAAAGATACAGAGTCAATTAATTTAGGATCAGATATCAGAACCAGACCTACTCCTGTATCCAGAATGAAGTTGAATGGCCCCTTTCCGTTGATATGGAGCTGGATAACCATCTGGTTTTTTATCATCCTGAATGCCAGGGTTTCCCTTTTTTTGTTTCCGCTGAACTCGAATTTTTGGGCAAAAGCATTTCCGGCAAATAGAATAATAATTGCTATTGTATAGAAAATCCTGTACAATGAAAATCCTTTCTTTGAAATCAAATTGTTTTTGAGACTTAATTATCTATAACAAGTTACGTCATAATATAATA
>CAZGCG010000510.1:0-2276 GCA_964524205.1 uncultured Sphingobacterium sp.
GAATAGGGAATAGGGAATAGGGAATAGGAAATGGGGAATGGGAAATGGGGAATGGGAAATGGAGACCTGATCGGGTAAAATTTCTACGCGCAATTGTTCTATACAGCTCAAAGCTGATACATCCAACCTGATTAAAATAGTAATGTTTATATCGAAATCACGTTAAAATAATTTATAATAGCCATAATGGAATAAAACAGAATGTTCCTGAAGCTAAATTAATCAGTTTTGCTAATTTTGCTTCAGGCCATAGCTTAAATTAAATGCATTCGATAGAACAGCTTCAAAACATTATTAATAAGGCTATAGCCGAAACAAAATACACCGCAAAACCTGCAGAACTATACGAGCCTATCAGCTACCTGATGCAATTGGGTGGCAAACGAATGAGGCCGGTTCTGGTTCTTGTTTCAACTGAGTTATTCGGAGGGAATGTTTCAAAAGCATTGGATGCTGCGATAGGCATAGAGTTATTTCATAATTTCACGCTGATGCATGATGATATTATGGACAAAGCTCCCCTTAGAAGAGGGAACCCAACGGTCCATGTAAAATGGAACGAAAGTGCTGCAATTTTATCGGGTGATGTTATGTTTGTAGAAGCCTACAAACTCATGATCAGGGTAGATGATTCGATACTAAGGAAAGTTCTGGATATATTCTCTGATACCGCATCAGGTGTTTGTCAGGGGCAGCAGGCTGATATGAATTTCGAGAAAAGGGATCATGTAAGCCTTGAAGAATATATAGAAATGATCAGGCTTAAAACTGCTGTATTACTTGCAGGAAGTATGCAGATCGGAGCTCTGATTGGAGGGGCTGATAAAGAACAGGCTGATTTATTATATGAATTTGGCGAAAATCTTGGGCTTGCCTTTCAGCTTCAGGACGATATCCTCGATGTATATGGTGATCCTGAAAAATTCGGAAAACAGGTTGGAGGAGATATTCTCGCCGATAAAAAAACCTTTCTGCTGATCAAAGCCAGGGAGCTGGCCAGGGGTGAAAGTGCTTCAGAACTTGATAAATGGCTGAATAAGCCGGATGTTTTATCTGACAATAAGGTGAATGCCATTACCTCTGTCTATAATTCATTAGGCGTACGTAAGCTGGCAGAAGCTGAAATGGAAAACTATGTCAGGAAAGCACTAAATGCCCTGGATAAAATCTCTGTGGAAAATTCAAAGAAAGAACTCCTTAGAGGATTTGCGGAACAATTACTGATTAGAGAACATTAAAAAAGCCCTGATTTTCATCAGGGCTTTCATAAATAAATATTTCTTGTTTCTAAAAATTAAGCTTCTGCAGCATCATCAGATGCTTCTTTCTTTGCAGGTGCTTTCTTAGCTGCTGGTTCTTTTTTGGCTGCAGGCTTTTTAGCCGCTGGTTTAGCTGCTACTTCCACTGCTTCTTCAATCACCTCAGCTTTTGGAGCCGCTGCTTTTTTTGCTTTTGGAGCAGCATCTTCAACTACTACCGCAGCTTCTCTTGGAAGAATAGAAACATATGACTTATTATCATATCTCTTTCTGAAAATTACTGTACCATCAATCAGTGCAAAAAGTGTATGGTCTTTACCAATACCAACATTTCTGTCAGGATGATGCTGAGTACCGCGCTGACGCACGATAATATTTCCTGCAATTGCTGCCTGACCACCGAAGATCTTAATACCTAAACGCTTGCTATGTGATTCGCGACCGTTTCTGGAACTACCGGCTCCTTTTTTATGTGCCATGTTATTTTATAATTTATGAATTGTAAACAATTCAGGATTTTAAACTTAAACTAATTGTAATCGTTTTGAGTTAAGAGTTAAGGTCTATTACCTATTACCTAATTCCTATTACCTATAAAGAAATGCCTGTAATCTCAATCTTAGTGAACATCTGACGGTGTCCGTTTTTCTTTTTGTAACCTTTACGACGTTTCTTTTTGAAAACGATTACTTTTTCTCCCTTTAAATGAGACAGTATTTTAGCACTTACTTTGGCTCCTTTCAATGCATCAGCACCGATTGAGAATTTACCATTGTTTTCAGCTAATAATACGTTGTCAAATTCAATACTAGCGCCTTCTTCTCCCTGTAAACGGTGTACAAAAAGATATTGGTCTTTAGCAACTTTGAATTGCTGTCCGGCTATATTTACTATTGCGTACATTATTAATATATTTTTTTAAATGAGGTGCAAATATAAGAATATTTCTTTTGAAAGAAAAACTAATTCAGAATAATTAGTCTGGGGGGAAATACCCTATGTTCTGGCCAATCTAAA
>CAZGCG010000511.1:0-2263 GCA_964524205.1 uncultured Sphingobacterium sp.
ATAGATTATAAAAGATAAAAATCATGAAAAAACTATTTCTATTAACTTTGGTTACAGGACTATTTTTAAGTCTTAGTTCCTCAGCACAGCAGGATAAAAGTAAAAGACCTAGTCCGCCTGCAAAAGTTTCAAAAACTCTTGCTTCAGGGGCTGAAATTTCAATTAATTACAGTCAACCATCTCTGAAAGGAAGAGCATTATCAGCCCTTGCTCCTGTTGGAAAAGTTTGGCGTACCGGAGCAAACGAGGCTACCGTGTTTGAAACAAGCAAGGATGTAAAAATTGAAGGCAAAACATTACCTGCAGGCAAATATGGTCTTTATACTATTCCTGGAGATCAGGAATGGACTATAATTTTCAATAAGAGCTGGAAGCAATGGGGAACTGTTTATAAAGACAGTGAAGACGCATTACGGGTAAATGTTAAGGCCGGAAAATCATCAGAAAATACAGAAGTATTTACTTTTGATATTGCTGACAACGGAAATGTCTCAATGATGTGGGCCGATACTAAAGTAGTTTTTAAAGTTCGATAAAAAAGTTTCTTATATTAGAAGGGCTTATGTTTAAGTACATAAGCCCTTTTTTGTGTTCATTTATTTAGCTTGAGATTATCCCTAAGCCCCATATGAAGATTCTTTACTCGTTTACATTATTGTGTTTAGTATCACTCACTCTCCTATCTTCTTGTAAATCAGACAACAAAACAAATTCTAAGAAGAGAAATACCGATTATCTTCAAAATGATTTCAAACCGGATGAATTTTATCCGGCCGGGCAGGTTGAATTACAAATGAAATCAGATGGCTCAACCATGTATGGTTTTGCTTATACTGCTGATGGAAAAGGGCCACATCCAACAGTGGTTTTACTGCATGGATTACCGGGTAATGAACGAAGTCACGACCTTGCTCAAAACTTAAGGCGTGCAGGATATAACACCATTTATTTTAATTATCGTGGAGCATGGGGCAGTAAGGGTACATTCGGATTTCAGAATGCAATTGACGATGCCAGTGCAGTTGTAGATTTTCTTACTGATAGCGTGAATACAGAAACTTTACGGGTTGATACCTCAAAAATAGCATTTGCTGGTCACAGTATGGGCGCCGGAATAGCATTGCTTGCAGGATTAAAAGATCCAAGAGTTAAGTCAATTGTTGGAGTTTCAGTGTTTAACCCCTACACGCTTTTGCAGGGAGAGGGTGCAGAAGGTAACCTGATCGGACTCAAAGAGTACCTTTTAACCCTGGGTATGCTTAATTGTGAGCCAAACAAATTTTTAGATGATATTCTGGCAAACCTTGATTCTTATGATATTGAAACACAAGTTTCCAAATCGAATAAGGCAATACTGGTTCTGGATGAACACCAGAACAATACCTATTTCTCAAAATTTAATCCAAGGAAAAATTTTGATTACAAAATCTGGAACACAGATCACGCTTTTACGAACAAACGTATTGCACTGGCTAAAGAAATTGTTAACTGGTTTGATGAAACAATGGCAGATAAACCAAAGGCTAAATAAAAGTAATTATTGAATATCTTCAATTTTAAATGTCTTTCCATTAAAGTCAAACTCAAATCCTATTTTTTGACGCATTAATTTTGCCCCGATTGGTGAAGCTGCAGAAATAGCGAAATAATTGACCCCCTCAACCTGCATCTGTCCTCTACTGATTGCAATATAAAATTTACCAAAATTAGTAATAACCAGGCTTCCTGTTTGAACAATATCATAATGCTTTTGATGTTCAATCTGTTCCAGACTTAATTTTTGCTTTTTAGCTTCTTCAAGTTGTTTCCTGTTTCTGTCAATTTCCTGCTGCATCATCTCCCGCCCTGTTTCGTACTTATCACCGGCACTGCTCTTCGTATCATCATTGGAAGATTCTATTGCAGCATTAATTGCCTGCTGAGCAGTATCAATGCAATCCTGAACATAATTCAGGCACTCTTTGTACAGTTCTTCTTTTATTGCGACCATTTGTGCAAAGGAGCATAATTTTTCAGGATTAGCGAAGATATTAGCACTAATTAGGGCTGATATTTATGAACAATTTATAGCAATTAAACAGACTGGAATCAGGATTTCAATTTCTTCAAAATCCGTTTCCCGCGACTTTGAACTGCTGCTGAACCATCCTTTAGCAGGAACTCAACCTGAGAACGGAGTTCTTCAGTGATCCAGGCCTGTTCTTTACCAAACTGAAGTAAAATATCCATGCAATTAACTTTCACAGCGACCGGTGTTTGCGGA
>CAZGCG010000512.1:0-2259 GCA_964524205.1 uncultured Sphingobacterium sp.
TATTCTTACGTTGGAAATACCATCCCGGCTAATTTGAGCTATGGATTTGCAGGTTCCACCGGAGGGGCTACTAATTTTCATGAGATCCGGAATCTGAGTATTTCTTTACCAGCACCAGAATTTTCAGTTCCTGCACTGATGTCATTGCGTGGATCATCCCTTAAAAGTGAGGTTAAGATCAATCATGATACTGAACTAATCGCAACAAACTTTATTTCACCTAATGGCGATGCTAAGAATGATACCTGGGTAATCCGTAATATTGAAAAGTATCCGGAAAATTCAGTTAAGATATTTAACCGCCAGGGACAGGAAGTGTATTCAAAGAAGAATTACCTAAATGAATGGGATGGCACTTTTAATGGAACTATCCTGAAAGATGATACCTATTACTACATCCTGCATACAGGTCCGGGGTCTCCGGCTAAACGAGGTTATATCAGTCTGCTTAGAAAATGATGTTCATACTGAAGTTTTTATTTGATTAATATTTTATCTTTTTTATTAAGTATTGCCAGAAAATCATCTATCATACTTAACAAACAGATTTTAAAATATTTTTCAAAGAAAATTTTTTAATTAAATGTCAATAAATGCCTATTATTACTATGTTATATTTCAAAATTTAGGTCTTCAACTAAAATCCTGAATAAGAGAGAATTACACAGTTACGACTTTTATTAGTCATTAGTATCCGTTGCCTTAATTTTTATTCAGATGAGAAGACTTACCCTCATCCTGTTATTTTTAATAACAGGATCTGCCACCTTGTTGGCACAAACTCCAGTAATCAGTGGTTTTAATCCTGTAAAGGGTTCAGTTGGCACATTAGTTACCATCAATGGAACCAACCTGAACAATTCTACAGGGATAAGTATTGGCGGAGCTAATGCCATTACCATATCAAATTCGGCCAATGAAGTCGTGGCGATGGTCATGCCTGGTGCGGTAACAGGGCCTGTTTCTGTTTCCACGACCGGCGGAACCGCTGCAGGGGGAGCTGATTTTACAGTGATTCCTGGTCTGAACCCTAATTTTCAAAGAGGGAAGATAGTTGGAACAGGATCTGTTGGATCTGCAAACCAGGGTTTTTCGGTTGCCATTAGTGCTAATGGAGAAACTGCAATAGTAGGAGGAAACCGGGACAATAGCGTTGGAGCCGTATGGATTTATACTAAAATCAATAATGTCTGGACTCAACAAGGCAATAAATTAATAGGAACAGGTGGAGTTGGAAATTCTCTTCAAGGCAGCAGTGTCGCTTTGAGTGCAGATGGCAATACGGCAATTGTGGGTGGGTATGCCGATAATTCTAATCTTGGAGCAGTTTGGGTTTTCACTCGCTCTGCAGGGGTTTGGACTCAGCAGGGTACTAAATTGTTGCCTACCGGGCAAACCGGAACTTCAGTTTATTTTGGGATTTCAATCTCATTAAGTGCAGATGGCAATACTGCAATGATAGGTGGTTATTTGGATGCCTCCGGAAAGGGTGCTGCCTGGGTGTTTAAAAGAACCGGGAGTACCTGGAGCCAAATGGGCAATAAATTAACAGGAAGCGTTTTTACAGGTACACCCAATATGGGAAGAAGTGTTGCAATCAGTGCCGATGGAAATACTGGTATAATAGGTGGTACAAATGATGCCACCGGTATAGGTGCTGCATGGGTATTTACACAAAGTGGAGGAATCTGGACTGAACAGGGAAGCAGATTAGTTGGAACATCTTATGTTGGAAGCTCACAGCAAGGAAGTGCTGTAGCCTTAAGTGCCGATGGCAATACAGCAATTGTTAGTGGATCTACTGATAATGCCAGTAGAGGTGCAAGCTGGATTTACACCCGGTCTTCGGGTATTTGGACACAGCAGGGCAATAAAATTGCATTTCCTTTAAGTACCGGTTCTTCCTTTTTTGGTTCTTCAGTTTCTTTAAGTGCTGATGGAAATACTGCGATCATAGGATCCAGAAATGAAGATACCAGCAAAGGTGCAGCATATGTATTTACTCGCTCCCAAAATTTATGGACTCAGTATAATACCAAATTGGTGGGTTCTCCAAGCTCAACTACTGCCAATCAGGGTGGTGCGGTAGCCATAAGTGCCGATGGTAATTCGGCTATTTCAGGTGGTGCAGCAGATGGGGGTGGTTTGGGAGCTTCCTGGGTATTTGACCATAAACCTCTGCCGCAAATTAACTCTTTCAGTCCCACAGGTGGAGGAACAGGACTTTCAATATCAATTTCAGGGAAGAATTTTACAGAT
>CAZGCG010000513.1:0-2253 GCA_964524205.1 uncultured Sphingobacterium sp.
ATATAGCAGCAGGTACAAAAACCATACGGGTTGGTTCTGGTGGAATTATGTTACCAAATCATGCTCCATTAATTGTTGCAGAGCAGTTTGGTACGCTTGAATCTTTATTCCCCGGAAGAATAGATCTTGGACTGGGTCGTGCCCCGGGTACAGACCAGTTAACTGCTATGGCATTACGCCGGAACCTGGAAGGTGCCGGAGAAGATTTTGCCAAAAGTTTGATGGAACTGAGAGCATATTTATCATCAGATAATTCAGAGTCGGCAGTAAGGGCCATTCCCGGCGAAGGTTTGGATATTCCAATATGGTTGCTGGGTTCCAGTACCTACAGTGCCCAGTTAGCCGGAATTTTGGGTTTGCCATTCGCATTTGCAAGTCATTTTGCACCTGCCCAGCTATTTTCTGCACTGCAGGTTTATCGTGAAAGTTTCAGGCCATCTAAAGCCCTGAAAGAGCCGTATTCAATGGCATGTGTAAATGTTATTGCTGCCAATACAGACAATGAAGCCGAATTTCAGGCCACCTCATTATTTACAACATTTCTGAATGTAATTAAAGGCAAACGGACTAGTCTTCAACCACCTGTCGCTTCAATGGATATGGTCTGGAATGAGGCAGAACGTTTTGCCGTTATGCAAATGCTGAAATATACTTTTATTGGTTCAGGCTCTAAGGTGGGATCTGCACTTTCTGAATTCGTTTTTAATACCGGCGTGAATGAGATTATGATTAATTCTCATATTTTTGATCATGAAGCAAGGGTTCGTTCCTATGAAATAATTTCGGAATATGCCTCCGGAAGAAGCGTTTATGACAAATTGAATCTGTAAAGCTGAATTTCTTAACTATGTCTACCCTATCGACTTATAAAGCAGCCTCAGCTGTTTCATTAATTGCAGAAAAGCATTTTGCAGACCACTTGCATGAAGCGGTGCACCGGGGTGAATCGGATCTGGCAGCAGCACCTTCGGCTATCCAGATTGAAATTATGCTGGATATTGCATTTTGGGCAAGTTTAAGAAGAGAAGAGGGGAATTCTCCGAAAATTTCACTTGCTTTCCTATCGCCAGCGCAGGCAGGTTCTGCCCTTCAGTTTGAGCAAAAGCTTGAATTCAGCAGCAAGGTCTTAACCAAACTTGGACCAGGGGTTGAGCGTCCGGGAGTTCATTTGGGAGTTTGGTATGATGAGAGCGGTTTGTATGTTTGGGGTACAACCAATAAAATTCCTAATTGCTGTTTTGTGCTGGATGTTTCTGAACCAGGATTACTTGTTATCAAGCATAGAAGGATGCATGGATTTGGGAAGTTTACAAATATCATGGTGCTTCGCGGGGATCAAATCAAGGTAGTGGATGAGAGCAGTGCGAATTTACCGGATTGCCCGATTTTGCTGACTTCATTACTTGGCTTTACTTCAAAGTCTGATGATAATTCTGTAAATGTGCTCATTCAGCTTGCCACTTCTATGCGTGCACACAAGCATGGCGGAATCTTACTTGTAGTTCCTTCGGCGACTGATGCCTGGCGTGAATCTATATTGAAGCCTGTAAAATATGCTGTTTCTCCGGCATTTACCGGCCTGACTGATTTGATGATTGACGATCAGAATAAATGGACATCAAGTGTATGGCTTGGGGAACTTAGCAGGGAGATTGAAAGTATTGCCGGACTTACAGCCATTGACGGGGCAACAGTTATCAGTGATCAGTATGAGGTACTGGCTTTTGGTGCAAAGATTGGCAGGATTGATGGTAGCCCGAGAGTCGAACGCGTACTCTTAACCGAACCAGTGGTTGGCGGGGAAGGAATAATTGTTAACCCTGCGAGCAGTGGAGGAACAAGACACATTTCTGCAGCTCAATTCGTTCATGATCAGCGTGATTCAATCGCTCTTGTAGCTTCTCAGGATGGTCATTTTACCATTTTTACCTGGTCGCCATGTGAGAATCTGGTGCATGCGCACAGGATAGATAGTTTACTTCTCTGATTAGCAAATTTGGAAATTTGATAATTTGAAAATGGAATTTGCGTATTCAGGGATGTTTATTACCAGACATTAAATTAATGTGAGTTCGATAGGTACTTTTGCCGGGCTATCCCTCCCTATGAAATACAGCTCATTGTAAAATAAACCTTGCCGGAGGAGGTAGCTTCCGGCCATTCGTAATTTTAAATAGAACGCGATTTCTTGCCGGAACTACTCCGGAGGAAAGGGCTGAACTAGCCTATAACACACAGGTATTGGTTTCAAAA
>CAZGCG010000514.1:0-2252 GCA_964524205.1 uncultured Sphingobacterium sp.
ACATGAATGACGCGCATAACGAAGCCATCAGACTTTAAAGACAAGCACTAAATAGGGTAGCTGCACCCTAAAGGTATTTTTCGGGTTGGTGTTGGGTCATGCGATAAAAAGTTTTGTGCGTTCAGCAATTAATTCCTTATAGAATTTTTGTCTGTCTGAATCAAGAAAAGAACTGTCTATTAGTTTAATGGCTTCAGGTAGCCAATTTTGCAATCTTTTATACACAGCATTGATTTGTTTGTCATTTAACTTTAATAATGCCCCCAAGCGGTCGAAATACCCTTTATTGAAGTTTTCCTTTTTACCACCCAACATCAGAGCTGTATCTTCTTTGTCCTTTGGTAATATCATTTTCACATTCAGCAAGTCATAGAAAGGCGAAAGCACCCAACCCATTTCTGATAAGAACATCGAATAGTTTTTCAAATGCATGTCATTGTTCCCAATGATATAGTTGAATACCGTTGCTTCAAAAAATCGCAACTTGTCTAACAAGGTGTTTACTGATAAATCGCCTATGGTTTTTCCGAGGGTCTCCATAGTGCCCTTGTATTTATCAGCCAGTTCAAGAATTTGCAGAAAATCGATCAGGTGATTTTTGGATCCATCCGGGTTGCGATCAATGCGTTTGGTTATGAAACATAATTCACCCGATTGTAAACGAATCATATTGACGGGTACAATGTCAATTTTGAACAATTCGGCTAATTTCATGGAGAGGTGTTCATTTTCGGGCATCTGCGGATAATCCGCATTTTGCGGTTTTAAGATATAGTTCCCTTCTAAAGCATTCATGATGGTCAATCGGCCTTGATGGCCATTTTCCAATGCTGTTTTAAACCAACCCAACGAAAGTTTTGGTTGAACGCCTGGAACAGTAATAGATAGCTTCGCGGCCTCTTTCGCCAGTTTTTCCATCTCTGATAAACGATAGGGTAATACCGGAGCATGTTTGGTTCCAAAAAATGCTTTGATGCACTTGGGATGATAGTCCACCTGATTTTCATCCAACTCCTTATAACAATAGAGGCATTTATTCATCGGCTTCAGGATTTACAGGATGGACACTTACTGCACCGATGGCATTTTGACAACAAGCCAGCAGAAGCCCCATGCGATCATTCTTGTTAATTTTCCAGCTTTCGGAGGCTATATTCAGTAGCCAGCCTTCAGGAATCAGCCCATCAAAAAAAGGGAACAGTCTTTTACTTCTGTATGATCTTGTTGATACTGGCATTTGAAAGGTGACGAATTGGTTCGGGTAGGTTTGGGCGTACATTTCGTCATATTCAAAGTGATATTCCCCATTATCCTCTTCGATTAAAAGGCCGGCCTTTATGTTGTTGTATTTAACTATTCCTTGTCGCATGGCTCTCATTTAATGGACCTAAAACATGACCAAACATGTGTAGTACCTGATTGACCTTTGACAAGCTGAGGTTTTCTTTGCCTTGTTCAATCTTTCGAATAACCGTAAGTGCAACCCCCGCCTTTTCAGCAAATTCTTCTTGGGTTAGGCCTGATTGCTTTCTTTTGGTTTTTACAAAGTCTGATAATTCACTCATGTTATATGTATTTGCATACAAAAATAGTAATAATTGCAATACTATATGCATTTGCGTATAAAAATGTTTTTAAACCTGTTTCTATATGCAATTAGATATAATTTTTAAAAAATGCGAAGGGTGGGCTTTTTCTTTCTTTTCTGTCACCTGTCCCAACAGCAAAACACGGTCAGATTGAAAGTCTGTCCGCCTGAGCGATAATGTATGTATGTCGAGTCCATTTTTGGTCGTTGTTTTGCTATGCGGACTGTCGTTTTGGCATTCTGCTAACGGTTGACAATATGGCCAGTATGGGATTGCGGGCGATTTCCTATCAATGTACACGAAAAATTGAAGCGGGTTACAAACCTTGAATAACCTACCGTCCCGGCATTTTTTTACCTCGTGTAGTGGCTAGAGCATTCTCCATTCGTCTGCCAATTCGTAATTTGTACTCCGCCCGCCTGATTCTTCTTGTTTTAAGATTCCTTTCTCAATCAAATTTTTAATATCTCGTAATGCTGTATCTGCTGAGCATTTAGTTATTTTTGCCCACTTTGATGATTGTAGCTTACCCTCAAATCCATCAAACAATTTGTTTAGAATCAATCTTTGCCTGCTGTTTATAATCGTTTCCTTGTTTCTGTCCCAAAAATCGGCCTTTTTAAGTACCCGTTTTAGAGTTAGGTCAGTACTTTCCAATGCCCG
>CAZGCG010000515.1:0-2251 GCA_964524205.1 uncultured Sphingobacterium sp.
TCGGGCTTATTCATACGCCCCATGAACTGCCTCGCATAAGAGGAAAGGCTTTCTACATACCGGCGCTGACCTTCTGCGTACAATGTATCGAAGGCCAGTGAAGATTTACCTGAGCCTGACATCCCGGTAATGACAACCAATTTATTCTTAGGGATGGCAACATCAATATTTTTCAGATTATGAACGCGTGCGCCCTTAATGATAATATACTTCTTAGGATCTTTTTCCGCCTCTTTATTCATTCTAAAACTCCAAACTGCTTTTTTTTCGTATATCTATTAAAAATATCTCAATATTCGGACTGCAAAAATACAGCTATAAGTACTTATTATCGAGGGCGGATCAAATATTCTTTGATTTTGGCAAAATTTTTGCTTCATTTGAAAAACTAACCAACACATCTTTTAACATTTATAGGAGACCTGCTATCGAATAAACTCTACTTCAATATCTTTTGGGAATTTACATTAAGGAGAATTTAAAGTATGAGTGCTATAAATATTCAATCGATTAGCGATCAGGAGCTGGTAAATCAATATATCCATGGCCATGAGCCAAGTCTGGAAGAGCTCATTCGCAGGCATAAATCTAAAATATATACATCTATTTATCTGCTCGTCAAAGATTCCTATCTGGCAGAGGATATTTTTCAGGACACTTTCATCAAGGTTATCAATACACTGAAAGCCGGAAGGTATAATGAGGAAGGGAAATTTTTGCCCTGGGTGATCAGGATTGCACATAACCTTGTGATCGATCATTTCAGGAAGGTGAAGCGTGCTCCGGTGGTTACTACAGTTGAGGGCTTCGATATTTTTGAGGTTATTAAGTTCTATGATGAAAGTACTGAAGACAAGATCATACGTGAACAAACATACCAGGATCTCAGGGGGCTGATCCACCATTTGCCATCAGAACAAAAAGAAGTGCTGATAATGCGTCATTATGGTGATTTGAGTTTTAAAGAAATTTCAGACATCACCGGGGTAAGTATTAATACTGCCTTAGGCCGTATGCGATATGCGCTAAACAATTTGCGCAAAATGATGCTAACCAGGGAATTAAGTTTGAAAAATAATTAAAAATATTTTCAGATCGACAAAACATTTCTGTTACAGCTACGTTTAATTCTAAAAAACATTCGCTTATGATAGAAACTTCTACCCCTGCAACAAATTCATTACCCAAAACAAAAGCTGAAAGCAGCTTGAATGCTGACGATCTTGGAGAGGATGAACAATCGTTCTACTCCTCAATAAAATCAGATTTGAACACATTAGCCAGAAATCCCGCTGAAAAAACGATCAGCAGTATCCTGGATTATTCAAAATCATTGTAAGAATTTGAAAAAAAACCGGTCCTGGGGATCGGTTTTTTTGTTTCATAAATGAAGCAAGATCAGCCAATCCATTTATATTTGCTCTGTGCTAATAAAAGACAGATATAAAGCTTTTGTAGAATATTTCTCATCTCATCAGCCTGAGGCAGAAACTGAACTGCATTATGAAAACCCTTATCAGTTATTGGTTGCCGTCATATTATCTGCTCAATGTACAGATAAGAGGATAAACCAGGTAACACCCAAACTATTTGAGCGGTATCCCAATCCGGAAAGCTTATCTGAAGCTACTCCTGAAGAAGTATTCAACTACATCCGGAGTGTCAGTTATCCGAACAATAAATCCAAACATCTTGTGGGCATGGCCCAAAAACTAGTTGCCGAGTTCAACAGTATCGTCCCTTCAGATATTGAGGATCTTCAAAAGATGCCCGGCGTAGGCCGAAAAACTGCAAATGTGATAGCATCAGTTATCTTCAATGCACCTGCCATGGCCGTAGATACCCATGTATTCAGGGTTTCGAATCGAATTGGATTAACCAGAAATGCAAAGACGCCACTGGCAGTAGAAAAACAATTGGTAAACTACCTGCCTCAGGACAAAATTCATATAGCCCACCATTGGCTCATCCTTCATGGACGTTATATATGTTTGGCAAGAAGTCCAAAATGTCAGAACTGCCCGCTGACGGATATTTGCAAATATTACCAGCAAAGTCAGACTGAAACAGCTCTCCTTAAAGCAGAGAAAGCACAATTGAAAAAGGCTAAGGATCTGAAAAAGAAAAGACTAGCCGACAAGACAGCCAAAGCCCTTAAAAAATTTAAAGCGATATAATTTTTACTATAATTTTTTGAGAGATTAATTCAATATCTTGATTTTTGAGAGAAGCTAAAATAATATTTTGATAA
>CAZGCG010000516.1:0-2226 GCA_964524205.1 uncultured Sphingobacterium sp.
TTATTATATTACATTTGAAACGTAAACTAATTCAGCACAATATGGAAATCTTAGAAAACAACTTTATCAATGTTACACTGATTGAACCTAAACTTAAACACCCAACTATATTCAGGGTATTTGACAATCTTAAAGGCGGAGAAAGCCTGACTATACACAATGACCATGATCCTAAGCCAGTGTATTATCAATTACTTGGTGAACGCGGAGATGTATTCACCTGGGAATACCTTGAAGAGGGCCCCGAGTGGTGGGATGTAAAAGTAACCAAACGTGAAGATGGGCAGGAAACCATTGGAGAGATCGCCGTAAAAGACCTGCGTAAAGTTGAAGTATTCAAGAAATATGGAATTGACTTCTGTTGCGGCGGCAAAAAGACAATAGCGGAGGTCTGTGCTGAGAAAAATATTGATGCCACGAAAGTTCAAACGGAATTAAGGCAGATTGAAACTGAAAACAAGGCAAGTAACATTTCTTATAATGACTGGGGTATAGATTTTCTGGCTGATTATATTGTAAATACCCATCACAATTATGTCAGGAAGTATTTACCTGAACTAATGACCTATGCTTCAAAAGTGGCACAGGTCCATGGCGCGCAACATCCTGAACTTATACAAATTAAAAAGCTGGTCGCAGAGATCAATAAAGAACTTACTGATCACCTGGCCCAGGAAGAAAATGTTGTATTTTCCTATATTAAAAAGATCGTAGAAGCCCGAAAAGGCAACCTTCCTCTGCTTAAGCAGGAGAAAGACCTAGCCGGTTTAATTGATGAACTGGAGAAAGACCATGACCTGGTTGGAAGAGCATTTGATATGATTCGTGAACTGAGTAAAGAATATGCATTACCTGCAGATGCCTGTGCCAGTTACAAATTACTGTATAAGATGATACAGGAATTTGAAGACGATCTGCACCTGCATATCCATTTGGAAAACAACATTCTGTTTCCAAAAGCAATTGAGATGGAGAAGGCGTAAATGGGTATGAGGTATCAGGTATCAGGTAAATGAATAGTAATTGTCTTAATTTCTGGTTCCATAACCCATACCTGAAACCTCATACCTGAAACCTCAATACTAATTTCAAATGATACAAATAAATACCCAAACCAAAATCGCTGACTTAATAAAGTTTCATCCGGAAGCGCTTGAAGCAATAATAACTTTAAGTCCCGATTTTAAGAAACTCCGTAATCCGGTCCTCAGGAAACTTATGGCCGGCAGGACCAGCATAGGAATGGCTTCAAAGATTGGCGGATGCAAACCGGAGGATTTCTTTGAAATATTGAAACCTCTCGGCTTTGTTTCCGACAATTCAGTTCAGGAACAGGATCTTGTATTGCGAAAATCTCTGAAAGAATTTGTAAAGGACATTGAAACCGCCCATATTATCCCTTTGGATGTCAGGGCGATGCTTGCCGAAGGCAATGACCCGCTAAAACTAATTCAGAGGCATATCAAAGAGCTGAAGGAAGGCCAGGTATTGAAGATAATTAACACCTTCGAACCTACTCCTCTGATCAAATTATTGGAGAAGCAAGGTTTTGAATCCTACGTTGATTTGATTGAAAGGAACCTGATTGAAACTTATTTCTATAGAAACAAAGCGGCTGAAAGTATACAGCAAGCTAGCCCCGAAGGAGTTGATGCTGACTGGAACCAGCTTTTAAAACAATATGAAAACAGAATGATTGAAGTTGATGTACGGCATCTGGAAATGCCTGCCCCAATGATGACTATTCTGGATGAACTTGAAAAGCTTGAACATGACAAAGCATTATACGTTCATCATAAACGCATTCCGATATTTCTATTGAGTGAACTTAAAGACAGAAACTTCGAATACCGAATCAATGAGATCAGTGCGAATGAAGTGTTTCTATTGATATTTAAGAAATAATATGTTAGCAGGCGATTCGTCTCCGGGATTACAGCAGACAACTTCTTACAAGGTTGTGCTACCCTTCTATGTTTTTGCGGGCTTTTCCTTTTTAATATCATGCGCCTTATTGCTGCTAAATACGGATATTATCACACAGCATTATTTTAACCCTAAAACCCTGGCTATCACTCACCTGATGGCATTAGGATGGGGAACAATGATCATTCTTGGCGCCAGTCACCAGTTGCTCCCTGTACTTATTGAAGGAAAGCTTGACAGTTATTTGCTTGCCTTATTATCCTTTATTTTTGCCGCAGCCGGCATTCCACTTCTTGTAAC
>CAZGCG010000517.1:0-2210 GCA_964524205.1 uncultured Sphingobacterium sp.
ATTTCTCGAAGCATAAACCCTAGCATAGAAAGCACCCAAAGAGTGACCAACTAATAATATTGGTTTATTGCCATATCCTAGCTTTCCCAACCCTGCTTCAAGTCCTTTAATTTCATCCAAGACCGTATAGCTGGTTGTATCCAGACCACTCGTACCGAAACCTTGTCGATCATAAGTTATAATTGTTGCACCAGTGCGAATGTGAACAGGAGCAATGATTGAATCCCATTGAGCTAATGTGATGCCACCACCGGATTCAAAGAGTATTTCGTTACTATTGCCCTTGATTATCTTGAAATGCAACTTGTAGTTCCCAACATCTATTAAAGTATCTAATACTTGAGCTTTTACTGCCTGGGACGAAAGAAACAATATTAGCGATAAGAGCAACTTTAACATCTTTAAGTCTTTTAATCGCAATATCGCATTTTTTCTACACCCACTTTGAAAGTCCAGCCCTTAGGTGTCCTTTTTTTTCAAAATGACTTTCATTTCCCTTATAGAGGAGTCGTTACAAATATTTTAGGACACTTGGACTGATGGAAATTAAGGGTTGTATCTGGATCTCATTCCTTTAAAAGGAAACAATGCGTGTGCCTTATAAAAAGACAGCTTGAATTAGCAACTCAAAAGTTATGTGCATTTAATGATCAAGGTATAAGTAATAGGTAACTGAACGGGTTTTGTATGTCGTAGATATGCGTGTTAACTGCCACTTTAGCCACAAATGAAGCCAAACAAGCGTTTTAGCCACAAATGACCCTAAATTAAGTCGCTGAAGGTAGAGTTTCGATATATGTATAGCCAACGAGTTCCAATATTCTCGTCTAGTTAATCCTCACCAGTAATATTTAGTATCCATTTTGCACAGTCAACCGAGTTAAGTATGTTCCAGCTATGAAAGCCTTTATCGCTTGTTGTAATGTATTCCGCATTATTGTTTCCAAGCTCGGCAAGAAACTTGCCCAACTTCTCCAAATCAAAGGCGTTAATGTCCTCGTATTGCAATTCGTCACAATAGGTCTTTCGCACAAAAGCTAAGTCGGGTTCACTATACAGTCGAACTGGTAGGGATTTAAGTAACTTTGCATTGCCTCCATCTTCTCTATTAGCTGAAAACGCTGAATATTTTAAGTATTGGCCAGGCTGTTCTTCGGGTGAACCATTTAGAGTACGTAGCAAATAATTTTTAATAAAATAACCTTCTTTCCTTGTGGTTTCGTTGTGACAACCGTATTTAATCTTGTTAACGGCCGACTTGTACATGCGGCTTAAATCTAATGGTGGGTCTATCGCAAACACACCCTTCAATTTTAGGTGGGGATTGTATGCCAAAACGTGTTCTGCAAAACCAATGGCAATGGTGCCACCTGCGGATAAACCTCCAATCACGATACTTAAGCTGTCTGAACTGTATTGATTCGATTGGATAGTAATAAGTGCGCTAATTTGGGCTAGTGTATGATAATCTGCAATAAGGGTCTGCTGCAACTTGGGTACTATAGTTACAAAACCCTTTTCTGACAAAAGACTGGGTAGAGTAGTCCTCTTGAAGACGCTTTGAGGAGTTTCTCCCCAACCTGGCAAGAGTATGAGAATACCTCGAACTTTCTGTTTGGATTCCATCTGATAGAAAGAAAACGTTTCGTTGCTGACGACGCCTTTACCCTTTCGGATCGTCTGCCCAAATACGTTTGTAATACATATAAGAAGGAGGATAGAGTGAACGATTATTATGTACATCGGAGGAATCGTCTTCATCTCATTCTTTTATAAGGGACACTGTGCGTGCGATCTGTAAGCTTCCCCGTAGGTGTCAAGTGACGCTTTGTAATCCATAATTAAATATACAATAAGTCTAGACACATACTGTTACAAGTTAGGAACTATGGCAAAACAGGCATTTTGGTCACAAATCAAGCTAATCAGGCGCTTTAGTCTTAAATGAAGCTAAACAGGTGTTAAGCCGCCTTCTGAGAAAGGGTTGTGTTTAGGATGATACTATTTCTCCTTAAAATAATCATCATTAAATAAGAACTCGGTGTACGTGTTATCATATCCGTTACCATAGTAAAATACCATGAGACTAAACTGGGTAATTTCATCTTTTGAGTTCCTTTTTGGATATAGAAAGAATTTGAAATTACTCAGTTGACCCCGGTAGTACTTTTGCTTACTGTACTGATCCCATCCTTCCAATAACCAAGGTT
>CAZGCG010000518.1:0-2209 GCA_964524205.1 uncultured Sphingobacterium sp.
AGGCACCTATGTTTTTAACAATACAAATGAAACTGATTTGGGTATGGTTGCACTTGTTATTGACACAGACAAAGTCACCATAGAAGGTATGGCTATAACAGGATGGAAGCCTATGGGTATTTCCAGAAAAGTAACAAAAAGCAAAGGGACATTGCTTTATTTTATTGACGGAAAACCAGCCATAGAAATGTACTTTAAATATCTCGGTCAAACTGACAAGTTGGTAGATAAGGACTTTAATCTATTTAAAGATCTGGCTATTCATTATCCTCTTATTGTTAAAAGAGAATCAGGTGAAACAGTCCTCAGGTCCCCGATGAGCATTGACCATAGTGAAAATGCGTTGGTTATGGACAGTGAAATGCAAGAAGGAACTGAGTTTTGGTTTGCAGTACCCCCGGATTTTGAAATTTCAGAAGAAATCATAAAAGAAGCAAAACATTTGAAGAAAGAGAAACTTGGCGATGTTGATGCTTTACTTATTTTTTCCTGTGCAGGAAGACCTCCGGTATTGGGACCATTGGTAAATGTCGAAAATGAAGGCTTGGCAGACGTTTGGAAAACACCTATGGCAGGTTTTTTTACTTATGGAGAATATGGCAGGCTCAAAAACGGGAAACAGGAGTTTCATTCCGGAGCTTGCTGCTGGGTAGCACTCAAAGAAAAATAATTGTATAAAAAGGATTCTTATGAAAGCAAAATCAATGAAAGGAAATTCTCCTGAAGAAATTCGATTGTCGTTGCAGCAGAGTATGGCGGATAGCTTTAAACCAACACTCGCCATAGTCTTCATGTCCATAAAGCAAGATCGTGAAGCTGTTTGTTCGTTGCTCGACAAAGAAGGTATCAGCATCTTCGGTTCCACTACAGCAGGTGAATTTATCAGCAGTGATATTAGCGAAGGTGGTATTACTATTATGTTACTGGATATGAATCCTGCCTTTTTCAAAATAGTTTTTATGGAAACCGGTAGCAGTTCAGTTTATGAAATGGCAAAGCAATTGGGCATCAAAGGTAAGAGAAGTTTTGTTCGGCCTGCATTTATTATTGCTTCCGGGTGGATGAATATTGACGGGGAGGAGATTATCAAAGGAATTGAAGATGGTTTTGAAGGATTACCAACCATTTTTGGAGGCATGGCTGGGGATGATATTACATTAATAGGACCGACAGTTTTTACAAATGACATGAACAGTATTTCAGGGTTGGTTGCAATAATAATTGACGAAGATAAAGTGAATGTTAATGGTATTGCAACTTGTGGCTGGAAACCTGTAGGTGTAACTAAAACCGTTACTAAAAGTTCGGGTCAAATTGTTTATGCAATAGATGATGAGCCGGCTTTTGACCTGGTAATAAAATACCTCGGACTGAATAAGGAAGACATGAATAAAGTTACGGATTCAATAGTCAATTTTGGATCTAATTACCCTCTGCAGCTTGAAAGAAATGATGCGCCACCTGTAATGAGAACAGCTCAATTAGGAAATCTTGAAGACCGTTCAATCATTTGTGCGGGTAATGTACAGCAGGGCACCAAATTCCGTTTTTCTGTGCCCCCTGATTTTGATGTCATTGATACAGTCGTCAATGAATGTTCAGATATGAAAAACCATAGAGCACATGATGCTGATGCCGTAATTATGTTTTCCTGCATCAGTCGCTATTTTTCGTTAGGCATAATGGCAGGCGAGGAAATACAACGTGTAATGGAAGTTTGGAACGCGCCTTTTATTGGTTTCTTTACTTACGGTGAATTTGGAAAATCAAAAATTGGCGTAAACGAATTACATAATAACACCTGCTGCGTAGTCGCATTAAAAGAAAATTAAAATGAATCAGATTCTTCAAAACATACTCGATATAATTCAGCAAAACGAAAAGCTGAGTGAGGATGAGAAGAACACCCTTCTAAAATCTCTGCAAGATGTTGATAAAGAATTAATGATAACTGCATTTAAACTTGAACGCACAGAGAAAGTAAAAAAGACTACCGCAATTTTATTAGAAGAAACTATTGAAGAGCTTGAACAAAAAAGAAAAGCTGTTGAAGAACAAAACCGAGAATTGGAAATTGAAGCTTCGCTTGAAAGAGTAAGAGCCGTTGCAATGGGGATGAATAAATCGGATGATCTATTGAGTATTTGCGAAATCTCATTTAAAGAGTTTAAGAAACTTGGCTTTGATAATATCAGAAATGCTCTTATAC
>CAZGCG010000519.1:0-2195 GCA_964524205.1 uncultured Sphingobacterium sp.
TCAAAGGCCACAATCAAGGCTGCCATCAAAATGTAAATGCCATTGCCCTCATAATTCAGCCAAGCTGCTATCTGGTTATTAAAAACAAAAACCAAAAGAACAAAAAAACTGGTAGTCAACAGTATAGATGACATTGCCTGGCTAAAAACCTTCTGATGATCATGTTTTTGGGCATATCGGAAAAAAGCCGTCTCCATCCCGTAGGTTAGCAAAACCATCAAGAAAGCGATGTATGCATACAGCTCTGTTATTTGGCCATACAAAGCCTGATCAACAAAAACCCTGGTGTAAACCGGTACCAAAAGGTAGTTCAACAGGCGAGGAATGATTGTTCCCATTCCATAAACTGCGGTTTGGCCGGCAAGGCTTTTTATCGGGTTTTGTGTCATGCTGTGTGCAAAGGTAAGCGAATGAAGAATTTGGTTCCGACTCCGGCTGCAGTTTCAAACCAGATTTCGCCTCCTGCGCCGTTAATAAGGTTTTTTGTCATAGCCAAACCTATGCCCATTCCGCTTGATTTTGTTGTAAAATAGGGCGAAAACACGTGTTCGGATTCTTCAGGAAGCATGCCTTTTCCATTGTCGTACAAAACGATCACAAGGTGGTTTTCTTTTGATGACAAATCTATTTCTATTTTTCCGCCGGTTTTTTCCCCAATTGCCTGAATACTGTTCTTTATCAAGTTTGTAAAAATGCGGTTCAATGCTGATTTATCAGCGTTTACAAATAGTCTTTCTGCCGGCACATTTACACTAAATTGAATGGAAGAATTGCTCTCAAACAAAACAACCAGATCGTGAATAAGTGCCGAAATATCCACCTCGTCGCTCACATTAGAGGGCATTCTGGCAAAATCAGAAAACGCACTGGCTATTGAAGAAAGTGTATCTATTTGATTTAAAAGCGTTTGTGAAATACTCTTTATTTTAGAATCTATATTTTCATCCTTATCATTCCAGGCTCTCAATAAATACTGCACACTAAGTCGCATTGGTGTGAGCGGGTTTTTTATTTCATGTGCCACCTGCCTTGCCATTTCCCGCCAGGCTGATTCCCGTTCTGACTGCGCCAGACGCTCAGCGCTCACTGCCAATTCATCAATCAAATTGTTATATTCTTCTACAAGTTGGCCAAGTTCATCTTTGCTGTTCCAAATAATTTTCTCGTTGGCTTTTCCAATTCTTAAGGATTTCATCTTATCCTGTATTAACTGAAGCGGTTTTAAGAGTCTTCGCGATAAAATCAAAACAAAAAATACTGCAACGGAAGCCAGCAATAAAAACAAGTTTAAGTAAGTGATTATCAATGATGTGACTTCTGTTCGCATTTTTGTTTCACGCGCAAAATAGGGCAAATTAATAAAAGCCATCACCTCACCCATATTGTTTCGAAATGGCACATAAGAGGACAAATATGCTGCCGACCCTATTTTTTCGGTTTGTATAAAATACAATACTTCGTCAGCCGCGAGTTTTTTATATGCAACAGGATTCATCTGTTCAGAAAGCAGATGCTCATCGAATACATTGTACCTTGATGTTGCAATTAACTTACCATCAATATTGTACAAATTGATGTCGGAAAAGAATACGAGAGAAAACTTGAGTAACAGTTGATGAAGATAATCTTTCAATTCAGGCTTATTAATGTCTTCATCCTTAAGTTTATGTTCAAGTTCAATCAGGATTGATTGTGTGCGTTCAAAAAGGAAATCTTCATTCTTTTCTTTATAAACATTTGACAAATAATAAATTGTTGCAAATCCGATAATGATGAGCGATCCAAGCAACGAGCTAACAATCAGGGCCTGAAGGCGAAATCGGAATGTTTTAACCTGATGAAAAAGTAGCCGGTGGTCAGAGTGAAGAAACAAAACAATAAAAAGTGGGATTGCCATCAATATCAAAAAGATTGAAAATGGGGCAATTACCTCAGAATTACTCAATCCAGGCTGGCTTACGACAATTTGCTTGTTCCTGTTTGGGCTGTGTACGACATGCCGGTATTTTCCTGCACTGAATGTTGCAGAAGCTCCCGGATTGAAAGCGCTGTATTTTGTCGGATATAAATACGTTCCTGTTTTATAAACCAATTCTCCATCAATATAGGTAGCAATTGAGTAAAGCGCAAAATCATTCGTGAAGCCATTTTGTTCGTCTATAAGTAATTCAGGAAATCCTAAACCCCCAGGAATG
>CAZGCG010000520.1:0-2194 GCA_964524205.1 uncultured Sphingobacterium sp.
CCAGTTTCCGATTCTGACAGTTAATTGTCCTCCGTTTTCAGGGTATTCAAAATAAAGGAATTCATGTTTTTTCTGCTCTGCTTTCTTTCCTAATAATTCAGGGACTAATGAATTTCCATCTGTCGCTGTGATTTTTGAGCCGCTCAATTCAGCAAGGGTGGGCATAATATCATATTGAATGGAAACATGATCACTCACCGTGTTCGCCTTAATATGGTTTGGCCATCTGGCGATGAACGGGACACGGATTCCACCTTCATAGAGGTCCATTTTTAATCCGCGTAAGCCCGAAACACTGTTGAAAAATTTTGTATCAACCCCTGCCGAGAACGTAGCACCATTATCACTTGAAAACATGATGATCGTATTTTCATCAAGTCCGAGTTTTTTTATCCTGTCCATTATAATCCCAACCTGATCATCCAGATAGCTGATCATTGCAGCATAGGTAGAGAGCGGATATTTATTTGGAGTATAACCATTTTCGCCGTAATAGGGCTTTTCATCAAACTGACCAATGTATTTCCTGACATATTTCTCAGGAGCCTGCAAAGCGAGATGGGGCAGGGTATAAGGCAGGT
Source organism: uncultured Sphingobacterium sp. (assembly GCA_964524205.1). GTDB lineage: Bacteria > Bacteroidota > Bacteroidia > Sphingobacteriales > Sphingobacteriaceae > Daejeonella. The sequence continues at coordinate 582 of CAZGCG010000520.1, forward strand.
ATAAAAAGAAAGGCTTCTTGCTATTTTTTTCAATAAAACTCAGTGCTTTCTGTGTGAATTTTGCCGGGGCATAATCTTTTCCCCTGAACTTTTCAAAATCGGCGTCTGTAGCAGTTTTTGGATCAATTTTCCCGTGAACGCTGAATACATGATTGTTCAATGCATCCCATTTGTCGTTTTCCCAGAGATGGGTAGGGTAAAAATTATGTGCCTGCTTCTGATCCAGAACTCCGTAGTAATAATCGAAGCCATGATTCAGCGGACTACCGGTGGTTCCCGTAACCCCCATTCCCCATTTCCCAACAAGCCCGGTATGATAGCCTCTTTCTTTGAGCATTTTGGCAATCGTGTATGCACCATCATGTAAAGGCATTTGTCCGCCCTCCAAACTATCAGCAAAACCACCCATTTCATAATTACCCCTGATGTAAGAGTGTCCTGAATGTTTCCCCGTCATTAATATACTTCTTGACGGAGCACAAACCGGTGCTCCGCTATAGTGCTGGGTAAAACGCATTCCCTCTCTGGCCATCCGGTCGAGATGCGGGGTTTTTATTTTTGTTTGACCATAGCTGCCAAGCTCCCCATAACCAAGATCGTCAGCATAGATGTAAATGATGTTTGGCTTTGTTTTTTGCTGCGCTATTGTCAGTAAAGGAATAAGAAAAAACAAAGCAAACAGGCCTGATGTTTTTAGGTGTTGTTTAATGGGATGCCCTGATGAATTGAACATTTAAAGTATTGAATTTGAAGGACAATATAGAAAAATTGTATGCACTTTTTCATGCAATATTATTCATGAATTGAAGTTATACTGCCTTCTGATTTCAATCAGGCATTTTTATTATCTGAGTACCATCATTTGGTTTTATTATTTAATTTAGTCAAATGCTTAAGATCAGATACTCCCTTATAATTGCTTTGCTTTCAGTTATTTCGATGCAGGCATTTTCCCAGCAGAAAAAAAAGAATATCATCGTATTTCTGGTTGATGATATGGGTTGGCAGGATACTTCTGTACCTTTCTGGTCTAAATCAAGCCCTTTCAATTCGATCTATCGTACCCCAAATATGGAGCGACTGGCCAAACGGGGGATGAAACTCAGTAATGCCTATGCTAATTCAGTTTGTACACCAACCCGGGTTAGTCTGGTAACCGGAATGAATGTAGCCAGGCATGGAATAACTAACTGGACCAATGTGAAGAAGAACACGCCTACTGATTATCCGGACAGTGTTCTGATTCCTCCGGTATGGAATCATAACGGACTGGCATTGGCAAAGGGTATTAACAATACGATTACAGCTACACCGCTGCCAATGCTTTTAAGGCAGGCAGGTTATTTTAATATACATTGCGGAAAGGCACATTTTGCTCCTTATGGTACTCCTGCATCTGATCCTTTAGCAATTGGTTTTGACGTGAATATTGCAGGAACAGCAGCCGGTCACCCGGGAAGTTTTCTGGCCGAAGACCGTTACAGAAACAATGCAAATGACACTACCTGGGGGGTAAGGGGATTGGATAAGTATGCCGATCAGGGATTAAACCTTACCGAGGCTCTGACCAGAGAAGCTATAGCAACCTTGGAATCAAACAAGAAAAATAAAAA
>CAZGCG010000521.1:0-2192 GCA_964524205.1 uncultured Sphingobacterium sp.
GAGATTGGAACAGGATCAGGTTTGGGTCGGATTGGCCAAAGAAACCGCCCATCAGTTGGGCACACCGATCTCTTCATTGATGGCATGGACAGAGCTGTTGAAATCAAGGTTCAATGTACCGGATGATCCGCTGATCCTTGAAATGGAGAATGATGTGAAGCGCCTTGAGGTAGTTGCCGACAGGTTTTCGAAGATCGGATCCAAGCCCATTCTCCACAATCACGTTGTATATGATGTAGTTGAGGAATTCGTTAATTATTTCAGGGTCAGAGTGAGTGATAAGATTGAATTCAATCTTACAGGTGATAAGCAGGTTGAGGCACTGATCAATGTTCCGCTGTTCGACTGGGTAATTGAGAATATTCTGAAAAATGCGGTGAATGCAATTGAAGGTGCAGGAAGTATTAAAGTTGAGATCAGGGAAAACCTGGTAAAAGAGCAGGTATTTATTGACATTTCTGATACCGGAGGAGGTATACCGCGTCTTAAATTTGAAGCGGTATTTCAACCGGGCTACACCACTCGTAAGCGTGGCTGGGGATTGGGTCTTTCGCTAACCAAAAGGATTGTTGAAAATTATCATCAGGGGAGTGTCTTTGTTAAAGAATCTGAAATAGGGAAAGGAACTACCTTCCGAATTGTTTTAAAAAGTAATATGACCTATGAACCGACCACAAGCTGATGAATATCCTGTTTTTTACAAGGGATATATTGATACTGTAAAAGATGATGTACTTACTGAGCTGGAACATCAGATCGAATCCTTTCAGGGATTATTGAAACAAATACCTGAAGAAAAGACCAGTTTTGCCTATGCTGAAGGAAAATGGACCATCATTGAACTTATTGGTCATATACTGGATACTGAGAGAATTATGGCTTACAGAACTCTGAGGATTGCCCGAAATGATGCAACACCTTTAGCCGGTTTTGAAGAGAATGATTATGTGGCGAATGCCCATTTTGCTGACAGAAGCCTCATCAGCATGGCCGAAGAGTTTGAACATCTGCGGAAAGCTAATCTGTTTCTGGTCAAAAGTTTGAATGAGACTGAACTTGCACGTGTTGGAATTTCAAATGAAAAACCTATTTCTGTTAAAGCCCTTGTTTTTATTATTGCCGGTCATCTGAATCATCACATGCGGATTCTAAAAGAAAGATATCTATGATCTGGTCAAGGGATTATACGGTTGAAGAGCTTAATGGCAGGCCCAAAGGTCATATTGGTGAGTTGATTGGAATTGAATTCACCGAAATTACGGAGGATTCTATTTCTGCCCGTATGCCTGTCAATGAAAAAACTCATCAGCCTTACGGTATTCTGCATGGTGGAGCTTCCGTGGTTCTGGCTGAGTCGCTTGGAAGTGTGGCTTCAAATATGATCATTGATTCGGATAAGTACATTGGGGTGGGATTGGAGGTTAATGCCAATCACCTGAGGCCGGTTAAATCAGGCTTTGTAACCGGAATTTGTAAACCGATCCATATCGGAGGTAAAACCCATGTCTGGGATATCAGGCTGTATGACGACAGGGGAAAGATGAATTGTGTGAGCAGGCTGACTGTGGCAATAATACCTAAAACCTAAAAAATGGAGGCCGGTTAAAGCCTCCTTTTTCTGTTTATTAAGCCTTATTCTCTTCTTTTGATTCCTTTTTTTCAATGACATGTGAAATCAAAAGGCCTAATCCGCCGAATATGGCTATCAGCGAGAAATAAATTGCCACATTGGCATCTTCATCCCTGTTTGGATGATCGAAGTTCAAAACGGTATTATCCAGCAGGTATGCTAAAAACAATCCAATACCGGCACCCATTAATAACAAGCCCCAGGTAAGGTTGATATAAGACTTTCCTTTCGGCCGGCGTATTCCCGGGTCCATACCATTCTGAATCATTAACATATTCTCCTTGTTCTGCAGATAACGGATGCCGAATAGTGCAGCAAAAAGGCCAAGGCCTAGTAAAATTGGTACTAAAATTCCCATGATATTTATTTTATTGGTTAATAATAAATAATTTCTTTTCTGATCATCTGATCTGAAAACTATGACAACAGCTTTTTGAATCAGGTTACACTTGGGCATATTTTTTCTTAAATTTATTATTGTTTATCTCCTGGTAAAATTTATTACCTAGAGATACTAATAATACTCATAAGTGTAATTTTTACTTTTCCTGCAGCAGAAAAG
>CAZGCG010000522.1:0-2181 GCA_964524205.1 uncultured Sphingobacterium sp.
GATACCTCTGTTGCTGCTGCAGTAGGAATGATTCCGCTGCCTGTAATTTTGGGAGCTTCGCCAAGGCTACGGGCAACACATGGATATGTTTTTCCCGGCTCATCACTCAGAATTATTTTAACCAGTTCAACATGAAAGTCGAAGGGCCTGTCGAAATTATAGGTATAATAAAATTTTTGATGCGGGTCATCAATAAAACTACTGAGTTTTGAGTTACCCATTAAGGCTACCCCATTATTTACTTTCCTCTGGTTAGGTAAAAAGGCAATTTCTTCATTCTTTATCCACTGATCGTTGCTTACATAAAAGGAGGAAGAGGCCTCAACCTGATATCCTGTTGATTGGTGGATAGCCCGATGAAGGTCTTCAAATGTTTGATTTGATTTAATGTCAATATCGCGTTCGATATCATCATAATCCTCAAAAGAAACCCTGAATCTATATATTGCCATGTTCTTGTTTTATTATTTACAAAAATACTATTTGATTATGTGCTTAAAGATTTTTATTCAGCTATTTAAGAAAATTATGGTTTTAATTTAACAGGGTTAAGTCCTAATGCCTTGCCTTTCTCCAGCATATATTCATAGGCTTCTTCCTTAGAGTTCTTAATTTCCCCCTCCAGAATTGCCTCGCGGATCTGTGTTTTAATGATTCCTACATCCCTGCCGGCACTTATATTGAAAGCCTGCATAATATCTTCGCCGCTTACCGGTGGCTGCCAGTTTCTGAGCTGATCACTTTGTTCTACATCTTTAAGTTTCTGTTTTACCAGATCGAAATTGCTTCGATATTTTTTTATTTTATATTCATTTTTGGTCGTTACATCTGCATTACAGAGTAACATAAGCCCGTCAATTTCTTCTCCTGCTTCAAATAGTAATCGTCTTACGGCCGAATCAGTAACCACATCCTGTGCCAGTACAATTGGACGGAGATGAAGTTGCACCAATTTTTGTACCAGTTTCATCTTTTCATTAAGCGGTAATTTAAGCTGGGCAAAAATTTTGGGAACCATTCGGGCACCTCTGTCCTCATGCCCGTGAAATGTCCAGCCGTGACCTGGTTCAAAACGTTTGGTAGCAGGCTTGGCAATATCATGCAGAATCGCTGCCCATCTCAGCCAGAGATCTTCGGTATTTTCGGCAAGGTTATCTAAAACCTGCAGGGTGTGGTAGAAATTATCTTTATGCCCTTTTCCTGCAATGACTTCAACACCATGAAGATCAGTCATTTGCGGAAAAATATGTTTCAACAAGCCTGTATCAAATAAATAAATAAAGCCAATGGATGGCTTCTTCGCCAGAATGATCCGGTTTAACTCATCCGTAATCCGCTCGGCAGATACTATCTTTATCCGTTCTGAATTCTTTCTAATAGCATCAATAGCATCTTCACTAATAGTAAAATCAAGCTGAGTGGCGAAGCGTATTGCTCTCATCATCCTTAAAGGATCGTCTGAAAAGGTCTCAACCGGATTCAGAGGTGTACGAATCAGCTTATTTTCAAGATCTTTAACACCATCAAATGGGTCTAATAAAGTACCAAAGTTGGTGGTATTTAAACCCAAAGCCATCGCATTAATGCTGAAGTCGCGTCGTTTCTGATCATCTTCAAGTGTGCCATTCTCGACAATTGGTTTTCGGGATTCGAGGCGATAGGATTCTTTCCTGGCGCCTACAAATTCGATCTCCAGATCTCCATAACGGAGCATGGCAGTCCCAAAATTCTTGAACACTGAAACTTTGGTTTCCAATAGTTTTCCTGCGGCTTCGGCGAATTTGATCCCATTGCCAATAACCACAATATCAATGTCTTTTGATGGCCGGTTGAGGAGAATATCCCTTACATAGCCCCCAATTACATAGATTTCAGTGCCAGTTGCATCTGCCAGTTCATTAAGCTTCTTAAATATCGGATGTTGAAGGTGTTTTTTCATATTGATTCAGACCGGAGCATACAAATTGAAAATCGAGACGATCTGAGCAGGTAATAATCTATCCGCAAAGGACAACATATTATTGCAATTTTCAAAAAATGAAGAGGATTCAGGGTTCAATTCTGATATTCTGCTTGAATTATTTTCGAATGAATGAGAAGAGGCCACCCGGTTCAAGCTTCATTATGGTTGATGGCTTTTTTTCTTTTCTGTCTTCTTGTTCCCAGTTAACCACATAATCC
>CAZGCG010000523.1:0-2178 GCA_964524205.1 uncultured Sphingobacterium sp.
TTGCCGAAGCTACAATCATTAAATGGGTTAAACAGCCTGGCGACCAAATTGATATTGATGAATCTGTATTGGAAATTGCTACTGATAAGGTCGATTCAGAAGTCCCATCTCCGGTATCCGGAAAACTTGTCAAAATATTTTTTAAAGAAGATGAAATAGTTCAGGTTGGTGCCGTAATCGCAACAATTGAGACTGAGGCTATTGAGACTGAGGCTATTGAAACAAAGACAGAAGACTCTCCTTCAGAACAGGTTTTTACACCTGTATTGCCTATTGAGGTCGAAGAGCACGTTCAAAGAGATGGAATTCCGGATTTAGCGACTGCTAATCAAGAGGAAATTATAAAACCTGTTGATTTCAGTAGTTCAAGCCGCTTTTATTCTCCCCTGGTGAAAAGTATGGCAGCTGAAGAGGGTATTAGCACTGCCGACTTAGATAAAATTATTGGAACGGGTTCTGAAGGCCGGGTTACCAAGAAAGATATTATCGATTTTATAAATTCTGGCAAAACTGTCCAGACAGAAGTAGTTAGTAAAGAATTATCTTCATCCGTTCCGGCACCTGAACAGGTTCAGGAGAGAAAAACATCTTCAGTTTCTGTTTCAGGGGGAGATGAGATCATAGAAATGGACCGTATGCGCAAGTTGATTGCGGATCATATGGTAATGAGTAAACAAACTTCTGCCCACGTTACCTCATTTGTTGAGGCTGATGTTACAAACCTTGTGCAATGGCGTGATCGTGTAAAAAATTCATTTGAAAAACGCGAAGGAGAGAAGATTACTTTTACACCTATCTTCATTGAAGCAGTTGCGAAAGCTATAAAGGATCTTCCGATGATCAATATCTCTGTTAATGGAACTCAAATCATCAAGAAGCGTGATATCAATATTGGAATGGCTGCTGCACTTCCAAGCGGCAATCTGATTGTACCGGTCATAAAAAATGCAGATCAGCTAAATCTCTACGGACTAACAAAGGCAGTAAATGATCTGGCCAGCCGCTCCCGTCTTTCAAAATTAAAGCCTGATGAAACGCAGGGCGGAACATTCACTATGACCAATCTGGGAACCTTTGGCAATATTATGGGCACACCAATTATCAATCAACCGCAGGTAGCTGTTTTGGCTGTGGGTGCTATTAAGAAGAAGCCTGCTGTAATTGAGACTGAGTTTGGTGATGTGATTGCGATCAGACATATGATGTTTCTTTCACTCTCATATGATCACCGTGTTGTAGATGGTTCCCTGGGAGGTTCATTCGTTCGCAGAGTTGCTGATTATCTTGAATCATGGGATGTAAATCGTGAAATATAAATGCTTGAGGTTCATTTGATTTAGTTCAGAAGATTATATATTGCTGCATGAAAAAGAATATAGTTTACATACTGGCATTTGTGTTATTGCTGGCAAATGGACGTTCTGCGTTTTCGCAGCAAAAATTCCCGTTTCAGGCACAAATTGATGCTTTTTTAAAGCAGGATAGTATAGAATTTCCACCACAAAATGCTATACTTCTGGTTGGTAGCTCATCTTTTACAAACTGGAAAGATGTACAGGAATATTTTCCCGAACACAAAATTATAAATCGCGGATTTGGTGGATCCAGTTTGCCTGATGTAATTCGTTATGCACCAAACATTATTTATCCCTACAAACCAGCCCAGATATTGATCTATTGTGGTGAAAATGACTTTCCATCCGGAACACATACAACTGCAGATACTATTTTCAATCGTTTTACCCGTTTGCATGGAATGATCAGATCAGCGCTTCCAAAAACCGAGATTATTTATATCTCGATGAAGCCTAGTGTGTCAAGGTTAAAATACCTGCCGGAAATGCGACGCGCGAATGAAATGATCAGAAAATTCCAAAAGAAACATCCTAAATCAGGATATATAGATGTTTATTCAAAAATGATACTGGTCGATGGAACCCCAATGCCGGATATCTTTCTCAAAGATCAACTTCATATGAATAAGAATGGATATCTGATCTGGCAAAAGGCAATAAAACCATATCTTAAGAAATAAAAAAAGATCCTTCATAGTGTGAAGGATCTTTTTTTATTATTCAATCTAAATCGATTAAGCTTTTTCAAGCTTTAGTCGCTTCAATTCCTCAAATTTTTCAGTTAATGCACCAGCCTGAGCTAAAAAAGCCCCATCATTTAGTA
>CAZGCG010000524.1:0-2170 GCA_964524205.1 uncultured Sphingobacterium sp.
TAATGGCATGATTAAAAGCTATTTAACTATGTGGAAAACTCTAAAAATAGGGCATTTCACGCCATTTTTACTACACCCGTTTACACAATAAAAAAGCCGGCAAAAGCCGGCTTTTTTAATAAAATTTTAAGGCTGCTTATGCCCTGATTTAATCGACGATGGTCACTTTGATCATATTGGTCTTTCCTTTCTTCTCGATCGGAATAGCGGCGGTATTGATTACTACGTTACCCGGTTCAACCAATTTCTCAGCTTTCAGAATCTGATTTACATCTCTGATCGTTTTATCTGTACTATCGAATTTATCATAATAGAATCCGCGAACACCCCATAAAAGACTGAGCGTATTCAAAAGTTTGCGGTTACTTGTAAAAATAAAGGTTGCCGCTTTTGGACGGTAACTGGAGATTTCGAATGCGGTATAGCCCGATGAGGTCATTGAAATAATACCAACTGCATGGGTCTTTTCAGCAAGAAATACGGCAGAACCGCAAACCGCATCACCCATATAGGTTGGTGAACTTTCATTTAAAACCTTGGTGGTGTTATAGGGATAATCATTTTCTTCCACATTTCTCACGATCTTATGCATGGTTTCGATAACGATCAGCGGATATTCACCAACCGATGTCTCACCACTCAACATCACCGCATCTGCTCCATCCAAAACAGAATTAGCCACATCATTCACCTCAGCACGGGTAGGGCGTGGTGAAGTGATCATACTTTCGAGCATCTGAGTAGCCACGATAACAGGTTTCGAAGCCGCACGACATTTTCTGGCGATCATTTTCTGCAGCAAAGGAACCTGTTCCATTGGCATCTCAACCCCAAGGTCACCACGGGCCACCATCACCCCATCGGTTGCTTCAATAATTTCATCAATATTATCAATGGCCTCCGGTTTCTCGATCTTTGCAATTACACGGGCGGTTTTATCGCTTCTGGCAATAATTCTCTTTAATTCAATAATATCATCTGCTGAACGGACAAATGAAAGTCCGATCCATTCTACATCATTATTAAGGGCAAATTCAAGGTTAGCGAGATCTTCTTCCGTCAAACTCGGGATTGAAACCTTGGTATTTGGAAGATTTACACCCTTACGGGAAGTAAGAATTCCCCCATAAACTACCTCACACTGAACTGAATCTTTATTATTGGTGCTCAGAACCCTCATCTGGATCTTTCCGTCGTCAAGGAGAATAATTTCTCCGGAGCGAACATCACTTGGAAAACTCTGGTAGGTGATATAAATCTGTTTATCGTCACCGATCAGTTCTTTGGTCGTGATTTCGATCTTATGCCCGCTTATCAGGTTGATCCCACCATCTTTAACCAAACCGATACGAATCTTTGGTCCCTGCAAATCGGCAAGTATCCCAACATTTGTTTTGTATTTTTTATTGATATCACGAATAATATCGATCACCTTTTGATGATCCTCCGTTTTTCCGTGGGAAAAATTTAACCTGCAAACATCTACACCAGCCTTGATCATGTTCAGCAATACTTCCTTCTTTGCAGAAGCAGGGCCTAATGTGGCTACAATTTTAGTTCTGTTATGAACCGTCTTCATCTGTTCTTATTTAATTTAAATATCATTTGGACAATTAAGTGTACTTAATACACCATCCCAAAGGGCTAAAATATGAGATTTTCTTTGGATTTCAATTTTTTAGGGTCAACTTCCGCAGCAACGAGTACCTCCGGAATCTTATTTAAACCATTAATTATCCCTTTCAGGTCCTCTGCATGGATATAATTCTGAATTAATAAAAAGAAATCTACCTTTTTCATTTCGGGCACCAGAAAACCTTCCGTACCTTTATTTGCGAGGATATACAGTTCTGTTTCGGATTCGGGCAGCAGAAAAAAATATCTGCTGAAATAAAATGGTTCTTCATCCGAATTAAAAGGGAGCTCCAAATCAGCGATTTTGCAAAAGTTGGTTCCAAGTTGTTTATTAGTTTTAAAACAAAACATATAGTCTTTAAGTTGTGTAGTAATAGCTACCAGCACAAAATCGAGGTCAAGTTCAAATTTTAAAGTAGTTTTGTTCAAGGTATATTTTCAAGATATTATACAAAGGTAACACGCTTTATCTTTTAAAATGTCGCTATGTTAAAATAGCTAAAAACAAAAAGGTTTGAAAATTGCTAGAATTTAT
>CAZGCG010000525.1:0-2165 GCA_964524205.1 uncultured Sphingobacterium sp.
TCCTGTTAATTTAGAATCTGCTATTGAAAGGTCTAATTTCAGCAAGCACAATTCCTGTTTGTTAGGATAATTAGAGTTCAATACTTCGATCTCACTAACTATTAGGCGACCGTTTTCCTTGACTGCTATAACCTTTGATTCGCAATAGAAATTTGCGCTAACTGAAGTTGAAACTCCGGTGTAAACGCCTGATTCTTCCTGATCTAATTTTAATTTATATTCAAATTCGCCTGAGGAGTACTTTAATTTTCCTGCCCATTGCCCCATTAAACTCTTATTAATTTGACCCAGGCAATCAACAGTTGAAAACAGTATGATAACTATCAAGATTAGCCTACCCGGATGCATTTGATCTAATGAATAAGAATTTCTAATTATCATGGTAAATAAAAGGCTCTGCTTGCTTTGAGTTTATGTTCTTAGTGTTACTGTACGAATGTAAATAAGCCCATTTAGGTATCATTACGGTTTCCCGTAGGACATCAACCTGCAATTAATTTTCATCAGGGAAACTCCTTTCCAGTCTAAAATAATACCGACATTCCCTTCAAATTCTTATAATAAACCACATTTAAAATGACACGATTTTCGAAGTATCTTATTTACTCCCTATTCATTATCCTGAGCACCTTCTGTTAAATACATAATGGAGGGATGGTAGCTGCAATAGCACTACAATCGGGAGCATTACCTTTACCAAGATCGTAGATGGTGATACCTTTTGGGTAGACAACGGTATATAAAAAGGACTTAAGATCCGCTTCATAGGTATCGATACAACAGAGTCCAGGCGAATGTTCAAAAGGGAAATTAGTTATTACGGAAAAGAAGCAAAGGAATACCTGACCAGTCTTCTAACTGATAAAAAAGTCGGGTTTGTTTAAGATGTTGACCCCTTGGATCAATATGGCAGAACTTTGTCTTATGTGTACCTGAAAGATGGAACTTTTGTTAATGCCGAGCTAATAAAAAATGGGTATGCTGTGCTGATGACGGTTCCGCCGAACAATGCGCTTTCGTATTACTTTGCAAAACTTCAGGGCAAGTCGAGGAAGCAGAAAAGGGGCTTGTGGAAGGTAGAAGTTAAATAATCAGTGATAAGCCTGCATGTCGTTTGGCAGGTAATCAGTGCGAGCGAACATCGTTTACAGTTTACCAAATTTTATTAACCTCCAGACTTCGACACATCCTTCATACATTGAAATTGCTGAATAAGAAACAGCTCATCATAAACCGGAATATCAATCTTCTTTCCCATTCGATATGCGCTAACGTTAATTACTTTCCGGCCCTGTAACACTCCTAAGTTGTGCAAGGGGATAATCACTTGTATTTTAGTGCTTTTTAAATTACCATCACTAATTGATGTAATTCCGGGCTTGAGAGCAAACGAAATGAGGGAGCTATTTTCCATTTGCAATACCGCACTATCCGGCTCGGCAAAATCTTTAGTGGCATCGCTTTTTATTTCGAGCTTGTATATACTATTTCCATCCTTCTCCAAAGCAAAAGTCATCCCCAGGTAACTCGTGTCCGTTCTGACGTAGATATAATCAGGTGTCCCCCTTAACATGTTTTTACCATTAATAATCTCTTTCGTAAAACACTGGGCATTGCCAGGTAATGCACTTGATATAAGCAAAACTGCCATGCTTATTGTAGCTATCAAAATCTTGGGCATAATCTTAGTCTATTTATTGAGGATTTTCTGAATATGAGAGACAATTCAATTGCCTGGGGTTTGTATGCAAGAATGGAGGGTACCGGAATACCGTAATTTATCCCAAATGAATACTCTCCGTAATCATAACCTATGTATGGTAAAATCGCTTCTTTAGCTCTATACCAAAGTCCCAGGTAGATCTTGTGCTTATAGTTGGGCTGAAACGAAATCGCCGAACCCAACATCTTGTCCTTCATGTTTCCCTGCTTCATGTACAATCCGCTAACAAGTACTGAGAGCCCATCGTTGATGTGAAATGTTCCGCCCGCGTGATATGTGGCACGTAATTCTAAAGGTGCATCGATGTCGGAAAAGATTGTCTCGTCGGGACGGGTCAGATGATAGGCCGATACGCCAGCGTAATAATTTCCCCAATCGCGGTGAGAGGTATAAAGTAATCCAAGGTTTACATCAAAATAAGAGATGTTATTATCCGATCCTT
>CAZGCG010000526.1:0-2164 GCA_964524205.1 uncultured Sphingobacterium sp.
CTGAAACGGGGGTCCAAACGCTGACAGGGTTTAAAACCCTGTCAGCGTTTAATGAATTTAAACAGAAAAAGAACTACAGCCTGATTATGCCTGAAAAAATTATTTAACGGTATAATTTCAGAAATTACCGGACAAAAAAAATCCTGATCTGAAAAGAACAGGATTGAATATTTCAAATAAAGCTAATTATTTCTTAGCAGCAGCTTCAATAGCAGCAAGAACGGCATTGTTTTTAGCTATTTGTCCGGTAGCAGATTCTGCTGAACGGCTTCCGGTTTCAATATTCCGGCCTAATTTTAAAAACTGAACTTCTAAACGTGAAGTGGTTTTATTTTTTCTGTCTTTTCTCTTTAAACGTGTAACACCCATGGTTTTAAATTTAATATTTTAATTGAGGTCAGGAGCGGGTTCGAACCGCTGTAAAAGGTTTTGCAGACCTCTGCCTAGCCACTCGGCCACCCGACCTTATGTATTAAGGAATGCAAAAGTAGCAATTAATTATTGCTACCCAACAAATTTTATGATTTTCTTCTTAATTCTGAGCAAAATATAGATGCAGAAATAGCAACATTCAGAGATTCAGCTTTCCCATACCTGGGAATCGTAACCGGATAATTGATTTTGCTTTGAAGTTTATCACTAATTCCATTCCCTTCATTCCCTAGTAATATAATTCCTTCCTGTCCGAAATTGGTTTCGTAAATTGACTTCCCATCGAGTAAAGCACCATAAACCGGAAGATTAGTCTGATCCAGAAAATCTCCAAGAGAGGTATAGATAATATTCACCCGTGACAATGACCCCATACTTGCCTGCACTACTTTAGGATTATATGCCTCAGCAGTATCCATTGAACATAAAATCGTGCTCAATCCAAACCAGTCTGCAGTGCGAATAATCGTGCCCAAATTGCCCGGGTCCTGTATGCCATCCAGGGCTATAAGGAATGAGCCAGCAAGTTTTTTTATGTTTAAATCACTTTGTTTGGGTATCTGAACAACTGCAAGTATTGCTTGTGGAGTGCTTAATGCACTTATTCTCGATAATTCTGATTCAGTAATTTCAACTGACTTTATATTTCGTGATAAATTGCCCAACTTTGGCATCAAATTTTCTGTGTAATAAACAGAATCAACTATATAATCAGAATTTATAAATTCCTGAATTGATTTTAAGCCTTCAACAATGAAAAGGCCCTGTTCTTTTCGGATTTTTTTTTGATGTAAAGATTTTATAAAACTTATTTGAGACTTTGAGATCATATTTTATCTACCCTAGTTCCTTACTTACAAGTATACTGCTTTTGATTATATTAATCTTAGGCTCGTGTAATGCAACACGCTATCTTGCAGAAGATCAGGCTCTTGTGAAAAAGGTTGAGCTGACAGGAGTAGATAAGCAATTTAAAGAAACTGCCCTAACCTTTGTGCAAAGCGATATTCGCACAAACTCACGATTGAATCTGGCTTTATATAATACCTTCAATACAAGAGATGGTAAGTATAGAACAGACAAGGTTAAGGCCATTGGGGAAGCTCCACACCTGCTTGACAGTTCTCTGGTAGAGATATCCAGGGTTCAGATAGAAAAATTTCTGGCAACCAAAGGGTTTTTCAATGCCAAAGTTAAGAGTGAAATAGAAGTCAAGGATAAACATGCAATTATAAAATTTGTAGCCACTCAGGGCCCTGAATTTAAAATCAGAAAAATAGAATATCAAATTGCGGATTCTGCCGTTTTAGCGATCTATGAAAAAAATCGCGAGAGTTTCAGCAGGATGCGTGAAGGCAATCGCTTTGATTCAGACTCCCTTGCCTTAGAACGCGAACAAATTTACAGGATGATGAAGAAGAACGGGTATTTCGACTATGTCCGTCAGTATGTAAGATTTGATGTGGATAGTAATTTATCCGACAGTCAGGCAGATTTGAAGTTGTTTCTTACCAATCCCGAAGGAAAGTCGGCACACCAGGTTTATACCATTGATAACAGTCAGGTAACCATTCGGACCAGTGAAGGTAAGTTTGAAGGATTAAAGGCAGATACCCTGCAGGTGGACTCCCAGTTTCGTTTTGTAGATTACTCCGGCAAATTCAAACCAAAGCCGATTAAGAAATATATCTTCCTGAAAAAGGATGATATCTATAATATTGAAAATGAAGAA
>CAZGCG010000527.1:0-2160 GCA_964524205.1 uncultured Sphingobacterium sp.
CTTATTCTTGCAATTAATCTTTATTATAAAATACCATTCGGGCAGATGCATAGTGGAAATAGGGAAATTCAGAGACTTGCTTCTCAGATTGGTAGAACACCTGGCTCAGTCGCCTACAAACTTGTAAATTTTGCAAGTCTAGATCCCAGTTTATTAGCAAGAGGTATCAGAGGGGCATCAAATGCAAGTCATTTGGATAAAGTCATTTGGCTGGAGTTCTATAATAATCTTGAGGAGCTAGTTTTTGAAAGCGAGAAACTTTTAGCTTCAATCGAACATATTCCTGTTGAAAATCTAAACCATATAGCCGAAAGGGAATTATTTCAAGAAGGAAAAACCCGTGAAGCAATTGTTAAATTAAGAGTGAATCAAGCTTTCTTTAGAAAAAGTGTAATGGCGGCATATAATAACACTTGTTGTATAACAGGTCTTCAAATACCCTCTTTATTAGTCTCCGGACATATTATCCCTTGGTCTGAAGACGAAAAAAATAGGTTAAACCCACGGAACGGAATTGCCATTAATGCTTTACATGATAAAGCTTTTGAAAACGGCCTCTTAACTATTACTCCCGATTATAAGATCAAAATATCTTCAAGTTTAAAAGGAAAAAAAGATAGCAGCATTTATGACGACTACTTCTTGAGATATGATGAAAAAGAAATATTTCTCCCAACTAAATTCTTACCAGATCCTGAATTATTGAAAATTCATAATCATCGTTTCAAAACATAATTTTATTTGTTAACGAACATCACCAATCTCAGGAAAATCTTGACTTCGACAGAAATGAAATTTTTAAACCCTGAGAATTACGTAAGATCATTAATTTACCAAACTATTAAAGCATCCCCAATTAATACCCTCATGAAACGCCGCCAACTCCTCAAATCCCTTACCCTCCTACCCCTCGCAAGTGGAATCACTAACCTCTCCCTACAGGCAGAACCTGCCCCGGCAGAAGATCTGTACAAAGAACTGGGCATCCGCACATTCATTAATGCAGCCGGGACTTTAACCTATATGACCGGCAGTATTATGCAGGATAAGGTTTTGAAGGCGATCAACAGTTCGGTTGGTAAGTTTTGCATGCTGGATGAACTGCAGGATAAGGTAGGTGAACAAATTGCAAAAATGACTCATGCTGAGGCTGCTACGGTAACCAGCGGAGCCTATTCGGCGATGACCCTCGGTTTGGCTGGTGTACTCACCGGACTGGATATGAAAAAGGTGGGGCAATTGCCAAATCTGGAGGGGATGAAATCGGAAGTGATCTGTCAGAGAGCGCATAAAGATGCCTATACCCAGGCCTTTTTACTGACCGGTTGCAAGATCATCACCGTAGAAACCCGGGAAGAACTGGAGAAAGCCATCAATGAAAAAACAGCGATGATGCATTTTCTGAACATTGCTGTTAATGGTGGAAAGATCAAGCATGAAGAATGGATTGAAGTCGGTAAAAAACACAATATTCCTACTTCAATTGATATCGCGGCAGATGTTCCTCCAATTGAAAATCTATGGAAATTCAATGATATGGGCTTTGATCTGGTCTTCCTTTCGGGAGGCAAGGCAGTCCGCGCACCACAAAGCACCGGTTATTTAATGGGCAGAAAACACCTGATCGAAGCTGCACGTTTGAGTGCCCCACCCCGAGCAGTAACCATAGGCCGCGGACATAAAGTGAATAAAGAAGAGATCCTGGGAGCTTATGTGGCGATCAAAAACATGATTGCAATGGATCATGATAAAGAATGGAAGAAATGGGAAGCGGGAATTGCACTGATCGAAAATGCAGTAAAATCAATCGATGGGATTACCACAAAAGTAACAGTCAATCCCTTGGGAAATCATACTCCATCCCTCCGCATCAGCTGGGATGATACCAAGATCAAAATAACAGGCCATGAACTTCGTGAAAATCTTCGAAACGGAAACCCATCCATTGAAGCAGGCTTTTCAGGCTTACCGATTTTCAAAGGTCAGGCAACACCACCAAAACCCGGTGCAAAGGGAGGCAATTCTGTATCCATTACCGTTTGGATGATGCAGCCGGGAGAGGATAAGGTTGTGGCGAGGAGGTTGAGGGAAGAGTTTCTTAAGCAGAAAGCTTAAAGTGGAAAGCTGAAAGCTGAAAAAAATCAACCAGTCTTATCAGGA
>CAZGCG010000528.1:0-2158 GCA_964524205.1 uncultured Sphingobacterium sp.
ATTTGCCGAGACGTGAAAATGTAGTGTCAAAACTGATGTTTCGTTATATTTAAACGAAGGAAAAGTTATCAAGTCTGCTTTTAAAATTGTAGAGAACAAAGCAATAGTTTGTAATGAAAGATTCTCCTCACCTTTTAATATCTTGCTTATATATTGTGGTGACACGTTAGCTAATTCCGCAAGTTTCTTTTGATTTAAATCATCCCTGTCTTCTAAAGCCGACAACATCCGTAAAGCAATTTTTCCAGAATACTTCAACCAAGCTTTATTTTCTCGTCTGAATTCTGCTCTTTTCCTCCACTCGGGAAGTTCTCTTTTTTCAATACTCTGATTGCTCATAATAACAAGCTAAATTATCTTGGTTGTAAATTTCTGTCTCTTTGAGAAAATTAGACACTTCCGACATTTTCTCAAGCTCACGAATCGTATCTTCATGTTGGTCCATTCGATGAGTTAGCTTTATACACCCACCAGTTAATACAAAAGTATTTTGGTCTACCCTTAAAGCATATAATCTTAATTTCCCCTTATTTGTTTCTGCCTTAGCTTTACTTTCCTGTAAAACCGGGACCGTTCTAAATTTATTTTCAAGTGGAAGAAAGATTTTTTGCAATTCATTACTGCCGGGGGAGAAACCGTTTTCGGCGTAATATTCAAACATATCCAGCAACTTATCTGCTTCCTCTACAATCATTTCGATGAACTCTTCAAGGCGACTAAATCTCCAGTACTCATTAAAAATATAATCGGAGTTCTTTTTGCAATAATTTAAAAGATACTCCCGGTCTGACCATAGGTCAAAAAGACGAGAATACTCACAAACTTCCTCCGATGGAAAGTGGATAGAGTGCAATCCCTCATATTCATCGACAAATATAACTTCAATTTTCATATAATCAACTTATAGGTTGATTGTTTTACATCCATATGATCTAGGTTGTTCAGTATTGTTACATTATTCACGTAGTTGTTTTATAAAGCAATTTATTAATTGCCCTCATCAAATCAAAGCAATCTGATACATTTAAAACGTAATTGCTAATTTTTTCGGTGCACCTTAAAGTTCACATCGGAATTTTCCCTGTGGTCGGTGATATCACCGCCCACTAAAGCTTTAATTAATAAATGCTGCTTCACCAAAAGTGGAAAGTCATTTGTCTTTTGAAGAGTGTGGGATTAATTTCATTGATCCCATTAGGGGGGAGCAGCAAAGAAATGCTGTCGCTCCGTTTCACTCCGCTTGTGTCATTTTTTGTTCCATGCTTATACGAGCGATGCTCGTAACGCCTGAAACAAAAAATGCCATCCGCCTAAGGGCGGACAGCATTTCTTTGCGGAGAGGGTGGGATTCGAACCCACGGTACCATTGCTAGTACACGAACTTTCCAAGCTCGCTCGTTCGGCCACTCTGACACCTCTCCTAAATTGGGCCTTTTTATTATTCTTCTGTTCGGTTAACTCCGAAGGAGTCCTTCGGACTGACACCTCTCCGGATCTGCAGCCTTTCCTTTCAGAAGGGATGCAAAAGTATCAAATTTCTGTAAATATTGCAGCGTTTTACAAATTTTAGATCAAGACTAAGTGTTTGACCCTTCATTTCGTGCTGAAATAATCCCGCATTTTCAATATGTTTGCAGAATAATTCATATTCACCAGCAAGCCATAATTAATGCTGAATCTCGAAGAGATTAAAAAGCCCATCGCCGCAGAACTTGAAACTTTCGAAGCAAAGTTCAAAGCGTCTATGCAGAGCTCTGTACCGCTTCTTGATCGCATTACACATTACATCGTCAAACGAAAAGGGAAGCAGATTCGGCCCATGTTTGTGTTCCTTTCTGCCAGCCTCTGTGGTGGAATTACAGAAGCCACCTATCGTGGTGCAGCACTTGTTGAATTATTGCATACTGCTACCCTGGTTCATGATGATGTGGTCGACAATTCCTACGAGCGCCGGGGATTCTTTTCGGTAAATGCTTTATGGAAAAATAAGATTGCGGTTCTGGTAGGTGATTTTCTCCTATCCAAGGGGCTGCTACTTTCGATCAATAATGGTGATTTCGGTTTGCTCAAGATCGTATCTGATGCGGTAAAGCAAATGAGTGAGGGTGAATTATTGCAGATAGAGAAGGCCCGCCGACTGGATATTGACGAAGCGGTT
>CAZGCG010000529.1:0-2152 GCA_964524205.1 uncultured Sphingobacterium sp.
TTACCGCCTACAGTGATGGGGTGAATGCCTACATTGAAGAAATCCTCAAAACACCCGAAAATCTCCCTATTGAGTTCAAATTACTAAACATAAAACCCGGCAAATGGACTCCAGAGGTAGTGATATCCCGGCATCAGGGTTTATTGGGGAATATTGGAGTAGAATTAAAGACTGGTCGCGCGGTAGCCCGGCTGGGTTCTGAAAAAGTAAAGGAACTTTCCTCCTTTCATCCACAGATTCCTGATATAGATCTTGATCCGGCAATCAATAAAGAATTATTATTTGATGATATCCTGGAATTGTATGATGCTTTCCGGGCGACTGTAAAATTCGAAGCCGAAGATATTCAGGCGGAGTACCGCGGAGATAAGAAACTGACCGCCAGTCTGGATATACTACCTGCTGATGAATCAAAAGAAGATAAACTTTCAATAGGCAGCAATAACTGGGTCGTGGGAGCCAATAAAATGGCAGATGGGGCTGCTTTCATGGCCAATGATCCACACCGTACGATTTCTGTTCCTTCACTTCGCTATATGAGTCACCTGGTCGCGCCTGGATGGAATGTAGTAGGTGGTGGGGAGCCAGAAATTCCGGGTATTTCAATTGGACATAATGAATACGGCGCCTGGGGATTAACCATTTTCGGCACCGATAGCGAGGATCTGTATGTTTATGAATTGAACCCAAATAATCTGCGCCAATATCAATACCAGGGAAAATGGGAGGATATGAAATTGATTCAGGAAATAATAAAAGTTAAAGGGAAATCTGATGTAAGAGTTGATTTGCTTTATTCCCGTCATGGCCCGGTAAGCTATGTCGACAGTCTGAATAAAAAGGCCTATGCAGTTCGATGTGGATGGCTGGAACCTGGGGCAGCCCCCTATCTGGCATCTTTGAGAATGGATCAGGCGAAAACCTGGGAAGAATTCCGTGAAGCCTGCTCTTACAGTCACATTCCAAGTCTGAACATGGTATGGGCTGATAAGCAGGGAAATATTGGCTGGCAGGTGGTTGGTTATCAGCCAATCCGAAAAAAGTCGAGCGGACTCGTACCTGTCCCGGGCGATGGTCGTTTTGAATGGGAAGGCCGTTTGCCAATCAAAGATCGTCCGCATACCTATAATCCTGCCAAAGGCTTTTTTGCGACTGCCAACCAGAATCTGACCCCTGAGAATTTTAACCGCTGGGATGCAACCGGCTTTTCCTGGGCAGATCCCTACCGTGGAAACCGCATCAATGAGGTTTTGAGTACGGATAAAAAACTGACAATGGATGATATGAAAGCCCTTCAGGTGGATTATCTGTCGATCCCGGCCCGAACAATCACTCCTTTGCTTGACAAATTGACTTTTTCCGAAAGAAATGCAAATGAGGCAAGAGAAATGCTGAAAAACTGGGATTTTAAACTCAACCCGAACTCCATTGAAGCTGCAATATATGCTGCCTGGGAGAGTCAGATCAAATCAAAGGCTGCTGAGCGGTTTATTCCGGAATCAGTAAAAGGTTTGATTAGTTTGCAGACTAAGAAAATAATCGATTGGATCATGAATCCGGACAAAAAATTCGGTTTGGATCCAATTGCCGGCCGCGATCGCTTTTTAGCTGAAACCTTTAGCGCCGGATTAAAAGATCTCGAAGAAAAGTTAGGCCCCGACAAGAGCAAATGGCAATACGGACAGCCCAAATATAAACACAGCTATATGGCCCATGCATTGGGACATCTCGTAAAAGACAGCATAAAGGCAAACCTAGACCTCGGTCCCCTGCCCCGTGGTGGTTACGGCGATACTCCGGGTTCAACCAGCGGAAATTTACGCCAAAATGCAGGTGCTTCATTCCGCATCATCGTGAACACCGGCGACTGGGATGCTGCAGTAGCGACTAACGGTCCGGGGCAATCCGGTGATCCTGCAAGCCCTTTTTACAGAAACCTCTTTGAGCCATGGACCAAAGACCAGCATTTCCCGATCTATTATTCCAGAGATAAGATTGAGAAGGTAAGTGTAAGTAAGACACTCCTGAAACCGGAATAAGCCCAAATCATCCAATAAAAAGGACAAGCTCTAAGACTCTGAACTTGTCCTTTTTATTTGAAATTAATGTCATTTCCTTCCAGATGTGTATTTTGGCTCCTGAACAATTAAAT
>CAZGCG010000530.1:0-2150 GCA_964524205.1 uncultured Sphingobacterium sp.
TAAATCGACTTCATTGCCCTTTATAGTTATAGTTGTAGGTTGTCACCACATTTTTATCCTTGTCACGGATATTCTTGAGTCGATTAAACTCATCATATTCGTAATAGATAGTTTCATTGTTTGCATCAGTCTGTGAGGTAATTCCTATTCCAGGATCGTAGGTATAGGTAGTCATTTGAGATCTTTCCGGATACATCCTTACGTCATCTATATAAGTAAAACTGCCACCAATCGTAACTTGAGAACCTAAGCTTCCAGGTGTCACTGATTGCTCCACAAAGGTCCATTGCCCTGCTGATCCGGATTTACCCCAATAAGAAATCACGAGCTTACCATAACCAATCGGGACGGGAGGTATAAAGACTGCATAGCTCCCAACATGACTTTTGTTGCCTGTTTTTGAAAAAGCTGAACTAACCTGGTCTGAATCCTCCTCGAAGCTTGTATGAAAAGGTATTTCTGACTGCACAATGGCGGTTCCTGACATGTTTACAAATATCTCATGCACATAAGAACCCGACTGATGTGAAACAATTGCTTTGGCAGTGTAGGATCCTGAAGGGAGCACCAACTGGTGTGAAACACTCATCTGCGTTAACGAATAGAGCATTACATTCGAAAAGGAATGCACAAGGGTATTTCCACTATTATAAATGTTGATTGTAAATTGTGCCTCGTGGTTATTGCTCTTATAAAACGTGCATTCAATTGAAACATTTACACTTTTGGGGAAAGTTACGTTTCCGTTTAATGAATGTAGCTGATTGTTGATCGTTGTTCCAATGTAGCTAAAGTTCTCTGACCAATTTTCAGAGAATACAGTTCGCTTTGAGCCAGTGACCATTCCAATTGGCAGAGTTCGATTATATCCCCACAGGTAAGAGATCGGATTATCATCGGTGCGTTGAACAGATGTTACGTTACCGAGGGCATCGTACGATAGGTAGTTAATCCGATTTTCAAGTTGCCCGGTATTTCCTATTTGCGTTTGCACAAACTCAGGTTCAATAATATTAAACCCCCAATTCCTGTACTTCGTTTCTACCTTGCTCAACAATAAAGAAGAGTTAAAATTACTTTGTGATAAAATTGGTGATAGAATGTTTTTAGCAACCATTGTGGTATACGGTTCTTGCAGATTATAGTCGTGCGGATATTTATACTCTGTCTTTAATTCATCCCCATCACTTGAAATGGTCGTCTTTTTTTCTAAAGCAAGCGTCTGCTCGTTGTATTCATGCAGTGATGTGGTTTGAAGAAACTTAGTGGAGTCCAATGGACTGTAAGAATATGATTTACTTACAGAAACCATTGATACCCCTTGAAAGGCTTTTGTGTCCACTGAATACACCGAATTAATATATTCGCTTATCGCTGGTTGCAAATCACAAGGATAGGTTCCATCACAGGCACTAAACATAAAGTACTCCGGCCTATCGTAAATTTTGGTCCGCGTTAACTTTATTCCTGTATTTGATTCTTTAATGTGTAACGTAGTGTAAATGTTTTCGTCTTTTGAGACTGGATAATAACCTGTACCATTGAAAGCATAATGGGACTTTGATAGTAACTCAGGCACATAATTTCCGCCATCGAATTGGTTGGGATGTTCGAAGAAAGGAAAGCTTACCGGTATTATTGGGGGTTGCTTATAGCTATATACTGTTTTTCCAGCATTAAGCGATTGTGTGCCGTTATACTCCTCAACTTCAAGATACATTACCGGTAGCCCCGGAATAACTTCTAATGGCAAGAAGGAAGATGAATAAACCACCTCCCTAGAGTAGTTAGACCAGCAGGTACCACCCGGACTTTCAGGTCCACCTTCTTGCAATGTCTCAGTAGCATACTTCTGATCGTAGGCGAAATGATTTTTAGTTATTTGTTTTACCTGAGGATACTTGTATTTAAAAGTTTTAATATTTGCGACTTCATTTGCATCTGAGAAATTTGTAATACTCTGCACCCTGAACCCTCCAACATAACCGTTTCTGTGAGCAGGATCACTTTTGTACGGAAATATGTTTTCAGCAAAATGACGCTCAAATTGAAAAACAGTTCTTCCTCCAGTCGGGTATATAATTTCTTTAAGCATGCACGCTTTGGAATAATAATCAGTTGGATCAGGATCGCGATTGCCCCCAAACGAT
>CAZGCG010000531.1:0-2142 GCA_964524205.1 uncultured Sphingobacterium sp.
TTCTGCACTGGCTTCTTTCTGTGTTGAGAAATTTGGTATCGAGCGTATTAAAAACTTAAGTCAGGAAGAAATTCAGGCAAGGGTACAGCAATTTGTGAGACTGAGTAGTTTTGTTATTGAGAAGTAGTAAGTTGTAGGTTATAGATTTTAAGTTATAGGTTATAAGTTGTAGGTTATAAGTTTTAAGGGTGCTCCAGATGAATGGGGTGCCCTTTTTGTTTGGGGGTGAAGTACCATTGAAAACGTGTCATCCCGAACACTGCCCTTCAGCAGTGGAGGGAACTTCGCTCTAAAAGATCAAAATTTTGTTTCAGTCAGCTAAGTTCCCTCCTGCGTCGGGATGACAGTTTGAACGTTCGGGATGAGCAATAAAACGGCTTATTCCCAAACTTCAGTATTCTTGATCCCTAAAGATTTAGGATTAAATACCGGCTCTTCAGCACCTTGTTTTCGTTGTGTCTGATAATCTTTCAATGCTAAGAGTGCAGGCTTGCGTAATAGAATTATAGCTATCACATTTAACCAGGCCATAATACCTACCCCGATATCTCCGAGTGTCCAGGCAGATTCTGCAGTTTTAATCGTTCCATAGAAAGCAGAGATAAGCAGCAATAAACGAAGTGCCCATAAAGCCCATTTACTGCCCTTTTTATCCAGATAGCTTAAATTAGTTTCGGCAATATAATAATAGGCCATAATGGTGGTGAAAGCGAAGAACAATAATGAAAAAGCTACAAAACCGGCTCCCAAAGCAGGAAATTCGGTGTTTACTGCGTTCTGTGTGTATTCGGCACCAATTTGCGCACCCGGAATATTTTCAACCAGAAAGCCTCCCTCCGGATTTATAACATTGTATTGTCCGGTAATCAGTATCATAAAGGCGGTTGCACTACAAACAAAAAGGGTATCTACATAAACAGAAAAAGCCTGTACAAGTCCCTGACTAACCGGATGCTTTACCTCGGCAGCTGCAGCTGCATGCGGTGCTGTACCCTGCCCTGCTTCATTTGAATAAATTCCACGTTTTACTCCCCAGGCTATTGCCAGGCCAAATACTCCGCCAAAAAGAGGCTCCAAATCAAAAGCTGAACTAAATATCAGGGAGAACATGGCAGGTACTTTTTCAATATTGAAGGCAATCATAATAATTGCAACAAGTATATAGGCACCGGCCATAAAGGGTACTACGATCTCGGCGACCTTTCCGATGCGCTTAACGCCACCAAAAATTATCAGACCCAGCAGGACAACAATAATAATTCCGGTATAAGCAACGGGCATATCAAATGCATTTTGCATACTTAGTGCTATACTATTACTCTGAACTCCCGGCAAAAAGAAGGCTGTACTTAATATGGTGGCCACTGAAAAAACAATTGCATACCATTTGATACCCAAACCTTTTTCAATATA
The DNA here is from genome assembly GCA_964524205.1 of uncultured Sphingobacterium sp. Taxonomy (GTDB): domain Bacteria; phylum Bacteroidota; class Bacteroidia; order Sphingobacteriales; family Sphingobacteriaceae; genus Daejeonella. Next base: position 1,414 of record CAZGCG010000531.1, read on the forward strand.
AAAAGAGGGACCTCCGCGATACTGCCCGTTATTTACTTGTTTATAAATTTGTCCGAGCGTAGCCTCAATAAAGGCAGATGCACTTCCCAGAAAGGCGATTAACCACATCCAGAATATCGCTCCGGGTCCGCCCATGGCTATTGCAGTAGCCACTCCGGCAATATTTCCGGTACCAACCCGACCGGATATAGCGATCGCAAAAGCCTGAAATGAACTTACTCCTTTTTCTGATGATCTGCCATCAAACAGAAGCTGGATCATATGCTTAAAATACCTGAGCTGTACAAAGCGGGTGACTACCGAAAAATAAATTCCGGCGCCCATACATAACACAATAAGGGCATTGCTCCATACTAAATCATTAACGTAACTGATGATACTCTCCATAAATAATGTAAGTTTCTTTTCTTTTTGTTAGCTATTAGACTTTTGATGAATGCAAAATCAATAAAAAAAATGCTAATCTCTAATGAAGCTTAAAAAAGAACTGATTATTTAATGTGAGTGTGTTATAAAATCATGCTGGGGAGCAATCCTATGACATTTAGTACTATTAGTTTGGAGATTGCTTCGCTACACTCGCAATGACAAAACGCCTGTCATTGCGAGGAGGCACGACGAAGCAATCCCATGACGGTTAGTAATAATAGTTTGGAGATTGCTTCGCTACACTAGCAATGACAAAACGCTACACTCGCAATGACATTACACCTGTCATTGCGAGGAGGC
>CAZGCG010000532.1:0-2123 GCA_964524205.1 uncultured Sphingobacterium sp.
AATCCTAGCTCAGATAGTTTTTTTCATTCATTGTCTGAACTGTGATTTATTTGATTTTTGAGATTATTATGATTTCCTTTTTTCACAGCTTAATCCTACTAATCCTAACGATTTTCTCATTCATCGTCTTAACTATGATTTTTGTTTTCAGGTTCAGATCAGTTGATTTTCGATAGCCTTATTTATAGCCGATACTTTATTATTAACCTGCAATTTCCTGTAGATCTGTTCAATATGCTTACGGATGGTACCGGTACTGATGAATAAATTCTCTCCGATTTGCTCGTAAGTCAGTCCGTTTTTAAGATGTTCAAGTACCTCAGTTTCACGCTTTGAAAGATTGAAATCTGACTGAACCGCCTGAACAGGCTGAGGATTTCGGATCAGATTAATAACCCTTAGAGCTATGGATGCTGACATTGCCGCACCTCCGGCCAGTGTGTCGAGTATGGAGCGGTAAATGGTTTCGCGGCTTTCCTCTTTGAGCAGATAACCTCCGGCTCCAGCCCTGATCATTTCCAGTATCTTATCGTCATCATCAAAGGTAGTCAGTGCCAGAACCTTTATCCCCGCATTTTGCTGCCTAAGCTTGCGGGTGCATTCAATCCCATTCATTACCGGCATCTCAATGTCCATCAATACCAGTTCAATTGGTAAGTTCTTTATTTTTTCGAGCAAATCTGCCCCGTTCGAAGCAATAAGCCGAATTCGGATATCGGTATAGCCCGCCAGTTTATCCTGAATGGATTTCAACGCAAAGGGATTATCTTCAGCAATGGCAATGTTTATGTGCATAAGCTAATTTTAAGCTAATTTAAATATGCCCGCAGGTAATTGCCATACGTAAATCTCCGTATTTATTAAATCGGCATTTGTAAACCTATGGTTGTGCCCTGCTGTCCTGAGCTGATGTTAAGTTCAGCCTTTAAGACTTGCGCCCTTGCTTTCATATTATCCAGGCCAAATCCTGAAGAACCGCTAGCCGGATCGAAGCCACAACCCCCATCGTTAATTTGTACAAATAATTTTTCGCCTTCCTGAGTAATGAGAACCTGAATTTTCTCTGCCTTACTATGCTTTACTGCATTGTTCACAGCTTCCTGAATAATCCGGATCAATTCAGTAGCACGATGTGCCTTGATGGTTTTTGAGCCATCGCCCGAAACCTGCAGCGAAAGATTGGGCACCGTCTTGAAGAATTCCCGAAGCTTCACGCCCAGCTCATCCAGACTCACATCACTGCGATTAATCAGCCATACCGTTTTTCTCAATTCGCGTATGGTTTCTCCGGTCAGGGCTTTAAGTTGATCCATCTTAGCAGGATCGGCTGCCGCTTTCAGCTCATCGGCATCCACCATCGAATGAATGAAAGTCAAATACGATCCGATATTATCATGAAGCTCTTTCGAAATACGAACTTTTTCTCCATTCAGCGTCTTTTCTGCATCAGCTTTTAAGCGAATGGCTTCCAGCTCAGCCTCCAGAATCAGCTGTTTCTCTTTCTGTTTACGCTGATTATAAATGGTATAGGCCAGAAAAGATAAACCCAGCAATAAAATGAAAGCAATCAGAAGAAATAAATTCCTTTGCTCAATTTTAAGATCCTGAATAGCAGCCTGTTGATTTAAGTCTTTTATTTTCTGCTCCCTGCGTTCAGTTTCGTACCTGGTTTGCAATTCCTGTACAACCACATTGTTTTGTGCTGTGTTCAGACTGTCGCTGTATGCATAAGAGGATTTGAGGTGTGTGTATGCTTCAGAAAATTTACCCTGCAATGCCTCAGCTTCAGCAAGCGAGTTGTAAGCTTTGGCCAGCACCTCTGTATCTTTAATTCCTCCGGCAAGTTGTATGGCCTCATTTAAATTGGCTTCGGCAGACCGGTAATTTTTACCCTTAATTTCAATCTCTCCGATTTTAAGAAAAGTCTGTGCCTGCAGCTTCAGGTCATTGTTTTGTTTATGGATGTTATTGGCCAGCTTATAGTTTACCAGAGCTTTTTGATTAAGACCCTGCTCCAGATAAATATCGCCCAGGTTCTGATAAACAGATCCGGTTCTGATTTGTAACCCGATTTTGTCATGGATACGTTTGGATTCATTCAAATAATAAATTGCCGAATCAGG
>CAZGCG010000533.1:0-2111 GCA_964524205.1 uncultured Sphingobacterium sp.
ATTCATAATGATTTTTTTTTTTTTTTTATAACCTTTTGTTTTGAAAACGTACAAAGAGGGAATTAACAATCGCAGTTTCATCATCAAGATTTTTGAATAAGAACCTTATAATTTGTCTGTAGGTATATCTCAAATCCCTTTGAATAGAGAATAGTTTACCATGATATTGCCGGCTGCGGATTTTATAGTCTTCATGAGCTTCCGAAGCCAATTGCCGAATTTCAGCAACAAGTACATTTATCTCCGAAAGCAGGTTTTCGGAGAAGTTTCTTCTCAGTTCCTGGCGGAGAACCCGTAACCGCTGATTAAGTATTTTGATTGATTTCTTATATCCACTGAAGTAGAAGAGCGGGGAATGTGCTTCACTGACTTTCAACATGTGGTGTTCCAGCTCTGCCCATTTAGATGGAACAAGCGGATCGGCAATTGTTTCGGGCTCGATTTTATTGCATTCTATGAATCTGGGCAGTGACTCATAGGTATTAATGGCTGCTACATCTGCCGGGCTTGTATAAAATCGGGATAAAAAGTTTTGAACGTTTTCAGGAGATTTTATTAAGTCCGACAAACTTTTCTGAAGGCTTCCAATGTCAAGAAAGTATTGGGAAAACTCAGCATTAATGCGGTCAACATTTTGACGGTCTCTTGCCTTTTTAAGCGCTTTGAATTTCCTTCTGTTTTTTGAAAATCTCTTCATTAACACAAAAATAAGGGATTCTTCTCAATTTATTAAGTGAAACTTAATAAAAAATATTGTTATCCAACTAATCACTTAAAAAGTATAATTAATCCATTGATTAATAAGTGATTGTTTTTCGAATCAGATTCCCATCGCTACAAAATCCACCCGTTTGGTTCCTTCAACAATCTCCGGCAGGTTTACATCATAATAATTGCGTGTTGTCTCCTGTTTGGTGTGTCCCATCATTTTCGACAGCACCGCACCTTCTGCACCGTACCTGATCCACAATTGCGCATTGGTATGCCTGGCCACTTTGTTGGAAACATTCTTTTGTATGCCTGCTTTTTTTGCTATTTGTTTCAAATGCCTGTTGTATACAGGTTCTTCTATCAGGTATTTTTTATCCAGCACCTGTTTGTCCGAAGAATTTGATCCATACCGTTTCAAGATAGTTTCGGCATATGGAAATTTGAACAAAGGTATGATTGTCTGGTTGCCGTTTTTGTCCCTGGCACCAACAATAATGTTTCCATATTCTTCATCCTGCTGCAACTGATCCTTTGTGAAGATGGACAGATCGCTGTAATAATACCCGGTATAAACCTGGAAAAGAAATAAGTCACGATCTCTCTCAAGATGCCATTCGTCGTTGCTAAACTGCAAGGCTTTCCATTTCTTAACTTCACCAAGATCCAAAAATGTTCTCCTAGGCTTTTCAACTTTGATCTGTAAGTTGTCAAACAAATGCTCCAATTGTGAATTTGGAATAAAGTTTTCACGGGCAGCCTGTTTAATCACTTTCTTCAATGCTTCGAGATATTTTTTGGTTGCTGCACCACCCAGTTTAAGTTCAGTTTGCATAAAAACGATAAAGCCCCGCAGCAGGTTGTTGTCAATTTCCGTAAACAAAAGATTCCGTTTGTAGGCTTTAAAATGTGACAATGTTGTCCTGTATTTTTTGATCGTACCCAGTTCCAGTTTTTCCGGCGGATGCTGGATGAAGCGCTGCATAAAATCCAGGAAACTTTTATTGTTTCCTTTATTGATAAGGCTATTGATTATGCCATCCACTGTAACAGGTTTATCGAAAGAATAAGTTCTCTTTATGTATTCGTTGATCCTTCCTTTTATCTCGGCGATCTTGCAATTAATTTCAAATGCAAATGGATGATTTGACTTGACCCAGGAGTTTTCTTTTCCTGACCATTGTTCTTTTCTGATTTTTTGGGGAATGGGAACGCGATGATAGCGGGCGACATTACTTTTTTTAATACGGATATGGACGGGATATAAGCCCGACTTATTATCCTCATTTCTCCAGTTCAGCACTACTCCAACAACAGGCAAACTCACCATACAAAGGTCGTTTTAGGGTTCTTAAAAAAACCGTAAACAAAACCGTAAACGAATTAACGGGAGTTCACGGGAA
>CAZGCG010000534.1:0-2097 GCA_964524205.1 uncultured Sphingobacterium sp.
TCTAAGGTCCTCAATTTTGTAGTTTCCGCCTGTTTCGAGATACCTAAATACCTCGTGATTGTTCATCCATGCAACATATTCAGTTGTACAATGAGTTGAATTCAAAGGCCTTAACCTTAACCTTTCTGAATTCAGCGTGGCAATCATTAGCTATTAAAATAATCCCTGATTGATGCTATAACAAATTCCTGCTCTTCATCTGATAATGTAGGGTACATTGGCAAACTCAGACACTGTTTATAATATTGCTCGGCCAATGGTAAATCTCCCTCTTTCCAGCCCAGATCCCGATAATAAGGCATCAAATGACATGGAATATAGTGCACCTGAGGGAAAATATCCCTTTCTCGTAAATGATTATACAATCCAAGCCGATCCTGAGTCTCAATCACATATAAATGGTATGCGTGTCCCTCTACATTGCCGCTTTGGCCCCTAATATAAGTTTTATCCGAAAAAAACTCGTTGTACCTGGAGGCAATTTCTCTTCTTCTTTTCAAACCAGAATCGGCTCGTTTGAGTTGACTTGAACCTAGAGCCGATTGGAAATCGGTTATCCTGTAATTAAAGCCTAATGTTTGCATTTCCATATACCAGCCTGGGTAAGAGTCAGATTCCTGACCAGTTGCAAAAGTAGGATTGTTGATAAAGATATCTGAATTGCGAGTGATGCCGTGCGTCCTAAGCATCAAAAGTTTGTTATAAAGCTTTTCGTCGTTGGTAGTAATCATTCCGCCTTCACCTGTTGCTATGTGTTTTACCGGATGAAATGAAAAAATGGCCAAGTCTGCAAAAGCACCGTTTCCAGAGTTATGTTGAACCCTGTCACTGTCCGTAAAGTATGCGCCCGGAGCGTGGCAAGCATCTTCAATTAACCAGCAATCATACTCATTCGCAAGTTTTTTAAATGCCTGAAGGTCGACCGCCCTGCCGGCAAAATCAACCGGAATAATTCCTTTATAAGTTCCTTTAGGAGATGCTTGCAAAAGTGCTTCTACTTTGGCTATATCCAGCAAATAGGTTTTAGGATCTATGTCTGCAAAAACAACCTCAGCTCCACAATATCGAACGCAATTTGCTGATGCAGCAAAAGTGATGGGGGTGGTTATTACTTTATCACTAGGACTCAAATCGAGTGCCATGGCTGATAGGTGTAAGGCTGCTGTTCCATTAGAAACTGCCACCGCATATTTTGCACCAATATATTTTGCAAAATTGTCTTCAAACTCTTTTATAGCCGGTCCTTGAGTCAAAAAATCTGACTTTAGTGCCTTTATTACCTCTTCTATATCCTCTTGTGTAATATTCTGTCTTCCGTATGGTATCATATTTTCTTAAGAAAGAACATTAGGAAAAAGTGGGATCAACATGTTCCTTGATCAGAGAACGCAAGGTTTCAACTGTTTCCCACTCCTGATTATTACCTGAATTATAGGCAAAACCTTCTTCAACCTTTTGAGCATTAAATTTTAGTATAAAATCACCTAAAGACCATTTATGAGTTGCAGGCAATATCGTATAATACTTGCCAAGATCATAGGTATAGAAAGAATCAGATGGAGTAATCATCTCTTCATGAACCTTCTCACCGGGTCTGATTCCAACAATTTCGTGTTTACATCCTGGCGCAATTGCATTAGCCACGTCAGTAATTTTATATGACGGAATCTTAGGTACGAATATCTCACCACCCCAGGCATGTTCAAGTGCATGCATAACCATCTCAACACCATCATCCAGAGAAATGTTAAAACGTGTCATATTCGGATCTGTGATCGGCAAAATACCCTCAGCCTTTTTCTTTATAAAAAATGGAATAACCGATCCGTTAGAACCCATTACATTACCATATCGAACGACTGAAAAAATTATTGGATTTTCGCCTTTGATATTATTGGCTGCGACAAACAACTTGTCAGAGGTAAGTTTCGTGGCTCCATATAAATTGATTGGAGCGCAAGCCTTATCTGTAGACAAGGCAACAACACGCTGCACTGCTGTTTGAAAGCAGGCATCAATTACATTCTGTGCACCATTAATATTGGTTTTGATACATTCATCCGGGTTATATTCTGCAATCGGCACATGTTTCATCGC